>JANLQV010000039.1:0-3411 GCA_031368025.1 Sphingomonadales bacterium
GTCTGAGGCGATCCTTGCTCCCAAGATCATCGCCGAAGCCGATCTCGCGCGCTGCCGCGAACTGGGCGCGACACTGGCAGCAGGATTGGCGCTGGGGATATTCTGAACAGTCCGATCCCTGGGACGCGCCTATGGACGAGGGCCTCGCGGTCGTGCAGCACTTCGTCCATGAAGCCCTTGATCACTGGCACGATTTGTTGGCCAAGCTGGCGAGCGAGTATCTTCGCCAATTGAGCGTTGCTTTGGCGATGACGCACGGCGTGGCGATTTCGCCTCGACACTGTTGGCAGCCAAATCTAGTGTCGCACGCATCCAAAAAGTCAGGAAATGCCGATGATCCGAACTGTGGTTTCCAATTTGCTTTTCTTGCCTTTGATCATGTCGGCGCCACCAGCCCAAGCTGCGCCAGATTTGATTGTCATTGGCTCAAAGATAGAAACGTCTGAAACTCAGGCACAGCCTGTTGAAGCCTTCGCTGTTACCAAAGGTGTCTTTTCCTATGTGGGTTCTGCGCACCAAGCGCTCAAGCTTGCCGGCTCCAAAACCCGTATTTTGCGGATTGGCGACAAGCGTATTTTGCCAGGCCTTGTCGATGCACATGTTCACCCTGCGGGCATCGTCGATCTCGATGTTTGTGACCTGAAAAGCGAGCCCCAAACATTGGCGCAAATTGCCGACACGGTGCGTGATTGCCTGACGCGTTATCAGGTTAAGACTGGTGCCTGGCTGTCCGTTGCGCAGTGGAATCTTTACAACGGCAACCAGCCAGACGTGGATCACCCCACATTGCGTGCCGCTCTGGACCGCGCCGCACCGCACAATCCCGTTCAGTTGATGGGCAATGACGGTCATCATGGCGCCTTCAACTCCGATGCGCTCAAACTGGCGCAAACGCCTGACGGAAAAGTAATCGGCCTGAGCCGTGAAACTATGGCCGGGCCCTTCAAGGCCTATCGTGACCTGATCGGTGTCGATGTAAATGGTGAACCCTCAGGAGGCGTCAACGAGGAAGCCCGCGCCTTGATGGGGAAGGCCGTGCTCAATCAGGTTGAGTTCGAGGCCGTGATGAAAAGGCCGCAAGCCGTAATTCAGCGACTGAACGCGGCGGGTATAACGGCGTTCCTTGATGCCGACGTCAGTCCCAATCTGACAAGACTATATGACGTGTTGCAGCAGCGAGGCCAGCTCACGGCCTATGCAACACTGGCACAATTCTATGATCCCAGCGACACCCGCAAAGCGGATGGTAGTGTTGATTATGATCGAATGGTGGCAGACGCGGTACGCGTGCGCGACCGCTATAAAGGTAACCCCCTCATTCGTGCTGATACCGTAAAGCTCTATGCCGATGGTGTGCTTGAGGGTGATCCATTGGCTGTGCCGCCAACTCTGCCCAATTCTCCCTCACTCAAACCCTATTTGCAGCCCATTTTCGGCAAGGATGAAAACGGGCGCGCGACATTTTCAGGCAAATATGTCGACCCGCTATCGCCTGCATGTGTGGTTGCAAGAAGCGCACCTGTGACACCAGAAGCGAACGCCAGCTTCATGCGCACAAATGGCTTTCATCCGGCGCAGTGCACCTCTTCATCAGGCAAATTCCAGCACGATCCGGCCATTATCATGGAGTATGTCCGCCGGATGCACAAAGCCGGGCTGGCTTTGCATATTCATGCGATTGGTGATGCGGCGACGCACATTGCAGTCGATGCTCTTGAATCCGCGCGCGTCGGTGATCCAAAAAATGTTATTCGTCGACCAGATTCCTTGGCGCACGTACAATTGGTGAGTGCCGATGATGTAGCGCGTATTGGAAAGGCAAAGCTGTTCCTGGCCATGACTTATGCCTGGATTTATACTGATAAGGAGTATGATCTTTCGGTCATACCTTTTGTGCAAAAAGTCAGCGGTGACAATTTTGCGGCTCTACACGAACCGAACAGCTATTATGAGCAGCAGGCCTATCCAGTGGCGGCATTGCAGAAAGCAGGGGCGATACTGGTGGCTGGATCGGATGCACCCGTTGAAACCCGCGACCCGCGACCGTTTGTAAATATGCAAGTAGCTGTCATGCGCGCACGCGACGGCACACCACCACTCAATGCCACGGAATCCATTAGCATTGCTGATGTCGTGAAGGCCTATACAATCAATGGCGCAAAAGCGGTGGGTCGGGAACAGGTTTTTGGCTCGATCAGCGTAGGCAAGTCCGCAGATTTTATCGTGATCGATCGCGACATATTGGCCGTCCCGGCAGAACAGATTGGTGATACAAAAGTGGAGCAGACCTGGTTTCGCGGCAAACAGGTGTACAGCTCGAAATAGATTGTCAGGTTGACCGCGGGAAACGACCTCCCGCAGCGAACGGTGAGCTCTGGACTTTCAATTCTTGCGGGAGGGACTGACCGCCTGACTGAGTGCCCTGCCCATCCAAAACAGCTTCCGGCGATTGCTTATCACAACACGGTGATCCCATGCTGACTGTCCACGCGCGGCCACTTCGCGCGCAATATCGCCATAGATGCCGGCCGCCGCGAGCACCGCCCAGCGCGCGCGGAAGGGGAGTTTCCTCGCACCAATCCGGGCGCTGGCCTCATAATCCTGCGCCATATCGGCCAGCCACCAGCCGATATCGGCGAGGCGAGCGCGGTAGAAGGGGCGCATCTGTTCGCCGGGAGGAATGTCTGCCTCAACCAACCAGTCATCGGGGATGTAGCAGCGGCCAGCGGCATCATCCTCGCTGATGTCGCGCGCGATATTGGCGAGTTGAAAAGCCTTGCCAAGATCGGCGGCGCGATCAAGGGTCTGCTCGTCATCCGGATCGACGCCCATGATCACGGCCATCATGCAGCCGACGGCGCCCGCGACATGATAGCAATATTTGAGCAGATCAGCCTCGGTGCGCGGATGCCACCCCGCCGCATCGAGCGCGAAGCCTTCGATGAGGTCATAGAAATATTTGTGCGGAATGTCGCATTCCCGCGCGACCAGCCCGAGCGCATCGAATGCCGGATCCCCGGTCGGTTCGCCTTCCAGCGAGCGTGTCGTGAGGTCAGTGATCGAGGCGAGCCGTTCCATCGGATCGTCAACTGAGGACATCGTCCCGCCATGATCCTGCCCGTCGGCGATATCGTCGCACCGCCGGCACCAGCAATAGAGCAGCCACGCCTGCTCGCGCATCGGGCGGCCGAATAGTTTGGAGGCAAGTGCGAAAGAGGTCGAGCCACGCGCGATGCTTTCGCGGGCATGGGTGACAAGCGCTGCGCGGTCCATGCTCACAGATCGAACCGGTCGAGCCATTTGGCCTGATCGGGCGGCTGGAAAGCGGCCATGCCATCGAGCAACGCATCAGGGTCTTCTGCCGCGATGATCATGTCGCGGTGCACCCGCGTCACGAAACGGGCATCGACG
>JANLQV010000046.1:0-2018 GCA_031368025.1 Sphingomonadales bacterium
TTGTGTGCGTGATCGCGCCGCCCAGTTCCTCCTGTGTCACCACTTCGTTGGTGACGGTCTTCACCACGTCCGGGCCAGTGACGAACATGTAGGACGAGTCCTTCACCATGAAGATGAAATCCGTCATCGCCGGTGAATAGACCGCCCCGCCTGCGCAGGGTCCCATGATCAGGCTGATCTGAGGAATGACGCCCGATGCAAGCACGTTGCGCTGGAACACCTCGGCATAGCCGCCGAGCGATGCCACACCCTCTTGTATCCGCGCTCCGCCGCTATCGTTGAGCCCGATGACCGGCGCACCGACTTTCATCGCATTGTCCATCACCTTGCAGATCTTTTGTGCATGTCGTTCTGACAGAGACCCGCCAAAAACGGTGAAATCCTGAGAGAAGACGAAGACCAACCGCCCATTGATCGTCCCCGATCCGGTGACGACGCCGTCACCCATGATCTTGGTGTCCTCCATCCCGAAATCGGTGCAGTTATGCTCGACATACATGTCGAGTTCCTCGAACGAGCCTTCGTCGAGCAAGATATCCAGCCGCTCGCGCGCGGTCAGCCGCCCTTTGGCGTGCTGCGCATCGATCCGCTTCTGCCCGCCACCCATCCGCGCGGCCGTGCGCCGTTTTTCGAGTTCTGCAATGTTGGAGGACATGCACTTTCCCTATCGTGAAAGGACGCGTTTCTGGGCGCGTGAAGGGCAAAAAGCAAATGTGAATTTGCGAAGTTGCAAAGTTAATATTTGCAAAATAAGATAGTGACATGACGAAACGCCGCATCTTCGCCGGAGAACGCCTCAAATCGCTTCGCGATAGTCGCGGGTTGAAACAGGCTGAAATGGCCGCGCGGCTTGGCATCAGCGTGTCCTATCTCTCGCAGCTAGAGCATGACGATCGCCCCCTCACGCCAACTCTTTTGGAAGCACTGGCACGGGATTTCCCGCTCGATTGGGATGCGTTCGAGGAAGATAGCGCCACTCGCCGGTTCGCTGCCCTTCGCGAAGCTGCGGCCGATCCGCTCTTCACCTCCAGCCTCTCCCCCGAACAACTCACGCGCATTGCCGAGCAGCAACCGGCACTGGCCGATCAGTTCATCCGGCTTCACGCCGCCTATCGGCGCGCGGGCGAGCGCGTCCAGATCGTCGATGAGGCGATGTCGAGTGATAATGTCGGGGGGAACCGCCTTCCATGGGAAGATGTGCGCGACTGGTTCCACGATGCCGGCAACTATGTCGATCCGCTCGACCGCGCGGCTGAGGCGCTCGCGGCACGCCTCAAAGGTATCGCACCAAGCACCGAAGCACTGGAACGCCATTTGCGCGGCGAGCTGGGCATCTCGCTCATTTACCAGACAGCCGCAGGGCTGCGCGATTTCGATGCAACAATGGGCCATCTGATCATCGATCAGGGTCAACCGCCCGAAAGCCAACGCTTCCAGCTTGCCCACCAATTGACGGCAATCGCGCTCCGCGACGAGATTTTTGCCGTGGTCGAAGGCGCGAAACTGCGGACAGCCGCCGCACGGCAATTGCTGTTCGTCGGGCTGGCCAATTATGCTGCCGGTGCGCTGTTGATGCCCTATGCCCGCTTCCGAGACGCCGCGCGGGGCATGCGGCATGATATCGATCGGCTGCGGCAAAGCTTCGGGGTCAGCTTCGAACAGGCATGCCACCGGCTGTCCACGCTCCAGCGGCCCGGCGCGCGTGGCGTGCCCTTCTTCTTCTGCCGCGTCGATATGGCGGGCAACATCACCAAGCGCCATTCCGCCACCCGCCTGCAATTCGCGCGGTTCGGCGGGGCCTGTCCATTGTGGATCGTGCACGAGGCGGTGGCAATCCCCGACCGCATCCTCGTCCAACTTGCCGAGACACCCGATGGCGTGCGTTACGTCTCAATGGCCAAGGGGCTGGTGAAACCCTCCGGCAGTTATGACCGCAGCCCCCGCCGCTATGCGGTGGCACTGGGCTGTGGGGCCGATCATGCGCATGAATTCATCTATGCCGACGGCCTTGACCTGTC
>JANLQV010000097.1:0-2488 GCA_031368025.1 Sphingomonadales bacterium
CGAAGCGGCGTGGATCGACGCCCATCATGTCGATCGTCGGTTCGCCATCGACGATCCAGTGGGCCAGTTGCCAACCCGCGCCACCTGCGGCGGTAACCCCAAAACTATGGCCCTCATTGAGCCAGAAATTTTTCAGCCCCCAAGCTGGGCCAACGATAGGCGACCCATCGGGCGTGTAGGCAATTGCGCCATTGTAGACTTTCTTGATTCCCACCTCACCAAAGGCAGGCACCCTGGCCATTGCGGCCAATATGTAGGGCTCGAGCCGTTCCAACGCGTCGGGGAACAGTTCATATTCGCTGTTCGCCGCAGGTCCATCGATATAACAGGCTGGCGCACCTGCCTCATATGGGCCGAGCAACAGGCCGCCGGCCTCCTCTCGCATATAATAGCTTGCGTCGGATTCGCGCAGCACGCCCATTTCGGGCAGGCCCATCTTCTTGCGTTCCATGATCGCGGGATGCTGTTCGGTCACAATATATTGGTGTTCGACCGGGATTACCGGAATATCGAGCCCAACCATTACACCCGTTTGCCGCGCAAAATTGCCTGAGCAGGAAACGACATGTTCACAAGAAATGTCCCCCTGATCGGTGGACACCAGCCATTCGCCATTCGGCTGCTGTGTTATCCCGGTAACGGTCGTATTACGGTAGATTGTCGCTCCGCGCTGACGCGCGCCCTTGGCCAGCGCCTGTGTCAAGTCCGCGGGCTGGATATAGCCATCATCAGGATGCTGGATCGCCCCGATGACGCCCTTGGTATTGCACAATGGCCAGATTTCCTTGACCTGTTCGGCGGTCAGGAAGTTTACATCGACGCCAATCGTGCGCGCCACGCCCGCATCATAGTGATACTCGTCAAGCCGATCCTGGGTCGTTGCCAGGCGGATGTTGGAAACTTGGGAAAATCCTGCACTAAGGCCCGTCTCCGCTTCAAGTTTAGGATAGAGATCAACCGAATATTGATGAAGCTTCCCGACAGAATAGCTCAAATTGAAGAGCGGGAGCAGGCCGGCCGCGTGCCAGGTGGATCCCGACGTCAGTTCCTTGCGCTCGATCAGAACAGCGTCAGTCCAGCCCATCTTGGCAAGATGGTAAAGCGTGCTGACGCCGACCACGCCGCCGCCGATCACCACCGCCCGTGCGGTCGATTTCATGACATTATTTCCATCCGTCCGAAGCTTCATCCATTCTTTTCTCAACAGCTCCTATGCCAGCGCGATGAGGGATTGAGCAATCGCCGGATCGGGTCGACGGGCATTCATCGAAATATATAATGTCAACAATTAGTTTTTCTATTGCGGAGCTTAAAACTGGCGATACCCTGCAAATTTCCAACGGGTTGAGGTGATCCAACTTCTATTGAACACGAATTCAATTGACTATAGGATTGGAGTTATGCGTACCGAACCTCATTCTCGCAGGCAACAGCTGATCGAAGCCGCAGTGGCGACGCTGGCAGATGTTGGCATTGTTGACTTTACGCTCAATGGGGTCGCTTCTCGTGCAGGTGTTTCGGCGGGGCTGGTCGTTCACTATTTCGGGGATAAGGAAGCGCTGCTGGAGGCTGCGTTCCGGTTTGTTGTGCGGCGATTGAATAGCCATGCAACAACCCGGTTGCGCATGGCCGAGGGGCCTCGCGCGCGGGTTGAGGCACTGATTGATGCCCATCTCGGCCAGGATGAGTTTGCGCTAGGGGCAGAGCGCGTCTGGCTGTCATTCTGGGGACAGGCTTTGCATGTGCCGCGTCTGGCCCGTGTGCAGAAGGCGCATCAGGGTCGGTTGTTGTCCAACCTCCGATATGATCTGCGCCAACTCGTTGCCGAAGACGAAGTACGGCGCATGGCAGAAACAATCGCCGCAATGGTTGACGGGATATGGCTCCGCTCGGCGCTGTCTGGCGGATCCGGTCTGGATAGCGGACTGGCTCGCGACCTCATCTTTGACTTTATCGCGCGTAATGTCGGAGCGGCTTCCAGCGCCGCCGCCGCGACCAGTTTTGATACGATCAACCCGGCAACCGGCGACGTGTTGGCGACGATCAGGATCGACGGGGCTGCGGACGTCAATTGTGCTGTCGCCCGCGCAGCGGAGGCGCAGCGCGCCTGGGCAAAAGTCCCCGGTGTCGAGCGTGGCCGGATTCTCCACCGGGCGGCTGAACTGCTCGTATCGCGGAACGAAGAACTAGCGCGGCTCGAAACGCTGGATACCGGGAAGCCGATCCAGGAGACGTTAGCCGTCGACGTCCTGTCGGGCGCGGATTGCGTTGAATATTTTGCCGGGCTGGCGCGGACCATCTCGGGTGAACATTTCGATCTGGGGACGGGGGCCTTTGGCTATACGCGGCGCGAACCGCTGGGCGTTGTTGGCGGAATTGGCGCATGGAACTATCCGATCCAGAGGTTCTCTTGATTGACGGTCTTTTACCAATTGCATATCGATTACATATTGCTGGATAAGCGATACGAGTTTTTGATCTTTGAAAT
>JANLQV010000099.1:0-2675 GCA_031368025.1 Sphingomonadales bacterium
GTGCCTTCGCCTTCAAACCCAAAGCGTTCGCGATGCGCTTGGGCAAACGCCGCTCGCATATTGGCGGGTGCACCCCAATCCACCTCGATACTGCTTTCGGTTGCGGCATAGCGCAGGAACAAGCGCGCTTCCGTCCGGACAGGCGCGTTGCCAACATCCTGAGCAATCAGCGACGCCTTGGCCTCCTGTTCAAGCGCTGCGACGGCATCGGCAATTTTAGGGTCGTCGAGAGCAAGCGCGATCGTCGCCTCCCGCACCACCCGGCGATCCGCAAGCCCCATGCCATAAGCGGACAGCACTCCGGCCAGAGGGTGGATCATTACCCGATCCATAGCCAGCGCATCGGCGACAAGGCAGGCATGTTGGCCGCCGGCTCCGCCGAAACAGGCGAGCGTATAGCGCGTGACGTCATGACCGCGCGCCACCGAGATTTTCTTGATCGCATTGGCCATGTTCGCGACCGCGATGGCGATGAAGCCTTGGGCTGCGACACGCGGATCCATGTCCGGCACCGCTTCAACAAGACGGGCGAACGAAGCGGCGGGATCGAGCGGCTGATCACCCTGGGAACCGAAAGCCGACGGGAAACGATCAGGCCTAATTTTCCCCAGCACGATATTGCAATCGGTCACGGTCAGCGGCCCGCCCCGCCGATAGGCCGCCGGGCCGGGATTGGCCCCTGCCGATTGAGGGCCGACGATAAAGCGGGCGCCATCGAAACGGCAGATCGACCCGCCACCAGCCGCAACCGTATGAATGCGCATCATCGGCGCGCGGATGCGGACGCCCGCCACTCGCGCCTCATTATCGCGCTCATAATGGCCCGCATAGTGCGAGACATCGGTCGAGGTGCCGCCCATATCGAAACCGATCACCCGATCAAACCCGGCCTCGCGCGCGGTGCCGACCATGCCGACAATCCCGCCCGCAGGCCCCGACAGGATCGCGTCCTTGCCCTGGAACGCGGTGCTGGCGGTCAGCCCGCCGCTCGATTGCATGAACAATGCGCGTGGCCCGTGGCCGAGTGCGGCTTCGAGCCCGTCGATATAGCGGCGCAGGACCGGGGAGAGATAGGCGTCGGCCACGGTCGTATCGCCCCGCCCGACGAGCTTTATCAGCGGCCCGACGCGGTGGCTGACCGAGATTTGGGTGAAGCCAATCTCCCCCGCGATCCGGGCCAGTTCCGCCTCATGCGCGGTAAACCGGTATCCGTGCATCAGGACAATCGCGATGGCGCGATACCCCGCATCAAAAGCCTGTTTAAATTCGGTTTTGCTCGTCGCGTGATCGAGTGGGCAAAGCACTTCGCCCTGTGCCGCCACCCGCTCATCAATCTCGATCACCCGGCTGTAAAGCGGTTCGGGCAGGATGAGCTGCCGCGCAAACAGATCGGGCCGATCCTGATAGCCGATCCGCAGGGCATCGCCGAACCCGCGCGTGATCGCCAGCACCACAGCTTCCCCCTTGCGTTCAAGCAGGGCGTTGGTGGCAACCGTCGTCCCCATGCGGATTTCGCAGGGCGGCAGTGGGCCAGTGGCAGTGCCGGTCAGTTCGCGGATCGCCGCAACCGCTGCGTCGTCATAGCGTTCGGGATTTTCGGAAAGCAGCTTGGTCGTCAGCAGGGCGCCTTCGGGTGTTCGCGCCACAACGTCCGTGAAGGTTCCGCCGCGATCAATCCAGAATTGCCAGTTCTCCAGCACAGCCGAACGATCAGTTCGCGCTCCGGCGCTGTGCCGTGAAATTGAAGGAAACGCCGACATTGGCGGCAATTTGGTCGGTTGCGGCCCATTCGCCTGAGCCCACGCCGAACGCGGTCCGGTCAAGACGCGTCGTTCCACTGACGCGCGCCAAATCATCCGCAATCTTCAAACGGAAAGCGATCGTGGCCGGGAGGCGCTTGCCATGTAAATCAAGCGTCCCTCGCGCCTCATAACGGTCGTTCCCCAAAGCACGAAGCCCGTTCGCCGTAAAAATGGCCTTGGGGTATGCCGAAGTGTCAAAAAAATCAGCACTGCTGAGGCTTGCATCGCGCTGGCTGTCAGCGGTGCTCGCCGAACCAAGATCAATAGAAATGCGGACGGTGGTTTTTTCGAGCGCGTCCGGCGTAAAGCGGATTGCCGAATCCCAACGCTGGAAGCTGCCATTCACCACAGTGCCTGTCCAGACAGCAGTGAACCCCAAACGCCCGCCCGGCAAAACGCGCCAATCCGACAATGGTTGGGCCTCGGCCTCTTGATTGGCCGCTTGAGGCTGGGATGCAAGCGGATCGTCCGGAGTCGCGGCGGGCAAAGCTTTCAGGGCCTGCACCGGAACCGCTTGGGCGGACGGAGCGGATGGCGATGCGAAGGATATTAGCCACCCTGCGCCATGCGCGGCCCAGATCGCAAAAATCGCCAGCCCCGCAGCTACGGCCGCGCGACCTTTGCTGATCGGTCCGGCCGTCAGGAACGGGACCATGCGGCCAAGAATGTTCTCATCTTTCAAAAACTGGTGACGAAGCGCGCCTGCGATGTGGAGGACGAACAGTCCAAGCGCGCCCCACGCAATGAGATTGTGCAGTTCTTCAGTCGGTTCGTGCCAGCCATGAGGGACGGGCAAATGCGGCCAGGCGATGAGGCCGAAGATTAGGGTCGGCACCTTGATCCTTGCGGTCGAAACAAGGACCCATCCGGTCA
>JANLQV010000164.1:0-4835 GCA_031368025.1 Sphingomonadales bacterium
CGACCCTTGCGGCGCGGGAAGCTCATTGAGCCGCCGTGCAAAATGGTTGCGGATTTCATCAAGGCTGCGTGCGGTGCCGTCCGGATTGAAAAAGATGCTATGATTTGCGGCCGCTGCCTGGGGGTTCAGCGGTGCCGCTGCAGCACTTGGATTGGCTCTCCAAGCGGTCAGGAAATCCGTCGCGCCACGCGCGCCCAGAAAATGGGCCAGATAGAGATCAACGGATTCCGGTTCTTCACCGAAGCGGTTGCGCAGGAGCTGCGCATTATCGTCGGCAAACTCTGCTGCCATGCTTGACGACACATCCGGATCGAAACGCAGGCCAAGGATCTGGCTGCGCAGCTGCGGGTCGGCGACCCGATACTGCCCGTCGGAACCTTTGGTGATTGCGTTTGCGGCCCAATCCAGCCCGTGATTGACGCCGTGCTGCGAAAGCGTGGCAAGCCAGGTTTGGCGGGTGAACTGGAATAGCCCGGCGGCACTTGACGTGCTTGCCTGAGCGTCAGGGTCGAGGCTGCTTTCAACCCGGGCCTGGGCCATGAGATAGTCGAAGGGGACGCCGGTGCGTTTTGAAGCGTTGCCGATCGCGAGGCTTACCCGACTGGAAGTCGCGGGCTGCACGCCGATGTTTTGCGCTGGCATCTGTTATTCGCTCCTTGGTTCGGAGCATGCCCTGCAACGCTTGTGCCAGTTTAGGCTGGCTGGCTTGAAATTCCCGTAATTCTGCGGTTTGCATAGACGTGAGGCGTTGATGCGCCGCGCATCTGATTCAGCTTTTCCATCTTTTCGCGGTTGTGCAACGCCATAAAATTGACGCGCGTCCGAAGCGCTTCGGTTTGCTTCAACGCATACCCCACATCGCTATGCAATTTTTCGCCGACAACCATAGCGCCGCGATTGCGGACCTGCTCCAGAGCGCGAGCGAGATCACGGGTATTCGTCTCGATTTTCCCAACATCGCGCGAATCGATGGCATCCATCAATCCGGCTTGGAGAGCGATGATTGTTTCGATGCTACTCATTTGGGTCATTCGCCGGCCCGGAAAAACCCGACCATGGCATGGGCAATGGCATCCACATCCTTCGAATATTCGCCGCGCGCGATAGCCTGACGGATCTGCGCAATCTTGGCATAGTCCACCGGCGCGCCCGCTTTGGCGAGGTCGGCTGCCATGCTGACGAGTTTGGGCAGGCTGGTGCCTGTGCCATGAGGCGGCGTCGACAAGGCCTCGGCACGCTTCATCCGCGCGCCTTCATCCGCTAAGGATTTGGACACTGATCTGACCGGCCACAGAGTAACTGGATCAACCATCTTGCTTCCCTTTGTCATCGCGCCTGTCTGGAAAGCGACAAGGCGTGATCTGGGAAACGACAGACTTGAAGAAAAGTTTAACGCGAAAATGAAGCCATGCCGGGTCCAGTGACGGTGGCGGAGCTTTGCGTGCCGGAACCAGCCAATTTTACGCGCACGCTCTGGCCGCGGGCGCCGTCATCGAGCGCAATGGCGGTGGTCGTCACGTCGAAGGCATCGCCCTCGACGCTGACTTCGACGGTATCGCCGCGATGGATATTCATTTCCGCCCCGGCCTGACGACCGGACAGCGACGCAATGCCAACGCGTAGACGCCAGCCCACCGCCGGGCACCGGATCGCGAGTGAATCGCTGCCGGACCATTCGATACTGGCTGGTTGCGGGCAAGCAATCAGGCGCAGCCTTCGGTCAATCGGGGCAATCGCCCCACCTGGCTGTCCGGGTGCTGCACCGGTCATGACCTGGACGCGGCCGTCGAGCTGCCCGAGATCTTCAATCGCTTGAGCAAATACCGGCGTGGGCATGGCTGAAACCAGTAAGAGGGCGAAAACCGGGCGGACCATATTCATTCTCCGAAGATTGATTGCACAAATTGACTCCGCAAGGGTTATGCCAATCGCCGAATTGCCGCGTGGGCAGCACGTGCCATGCGGTTTCCGTCAAAAAACCGACAGTTGAGATCTTGTGCTCCCAAGCTTGAGCATTGGTGACGCCGCAACCCCCTATTTTCTGTCGGTTCGATCCATTTGGCACGATGATTGCTGGTTAGGCGACGGGCCAGCCCCGATGTTCGTTTGCGGACTTCACCTGGCCGGAATTTTGGAGGCAGACATGTCTGTTGGAGATTCACTGTTCGGCATTCATGCCACTGCACTGCAGCTTCGGTCGCAGCGCATGGCCATGCTTGCATCAAACATCGCGAACGCGGCGACGCCCAACTACAAGGCACGCGACATGGATTTCGCGTCGGCACTTCATAATGCCAGCGCGGGTGAGTCGATCGAATCTGCAATCAGCTATCGCGTGCCGATCCAGCCCTCGCTTGATGGCAATACGGTTGAACTGTCCACCGAACAGACCGCCTTTGCCGAAAACGCACTCGCCTATCGGACCAGCCTGTCCTTCTTGCAGGGACGCGTTGGCACGATGATGCGCGCGTTGAAGGGCGAATAGCAATGTCTGGTCACCCCCTTTCAATTTTCGAGATCAGCGGTCGTGCCATGTCAGCGCAGCTGGTCAGGCTCAACACCACCGCATCAAACCTGGCCAATGCCGGGACGGTCTCGGGCAGTGAGCAGAACGCCTTCCGCTCCTTGAAGCCCATCTTCCGCAGTGTGATGGGAGATAACGGCACTGCGACGGTTGCAATTGACAAGATCGTCTCATCGCCAGCTGCGCCAACCCGGCGGCACGATCCTTCTCACCCGCTTGCCGATTCAAACGGCGATGTCTGGGAAGCGGCTGTCGATAGCGCGGCCGAGATGGTCGAAATGCTCGAAACATCGCGCCAGTATCAAAACAACGTTCAGGTCCTTCAAACAGCGAAGGGCCTGATGCTCGAAACATTGAGGTTAGGACAATGACAAATATTTCCCCTGTGAACGGTTCCAGTATCCCCGTCGTTGCGAAGGGTAGCGCGTCAAAACTTGATGAAAAGGCTTTCCTGAGGCTGATGACAACCCAGCTCAAAGAGCAAGATCCGTTCAACCCCGTCGATAACACCGCGATGGTTGCGCAAATGGCGCAATTTTCAAGCGTCGCGGGTATTTCGGAAATGAACACGTCGCTCAAGAGCATCGCGGATCAGATCAAGGCGCAGACCGCATTGCTGACGGCGATCAAGGCCCAGACCACGCCTCCCGCGACCACCAGCATTACCGGATAAGGAGATTATATCATGGCATTCTACACATCATTGTCGGGCCTCAAAGGGGCTCAGGCCGATCTTTCAGCAATTTCGAACAATCTTGCGAACGTGAATTCGAACGGTTTCAAAAAGAGCCGTGCGCAGTTCGGCGATCTCTTTGCCAGTTCGCCCACTCAAAATACCAAATTGGTTGCCGGGCAAGGGACGCGCCTCAATGGTGTGGTCCAACAATTCACCCAGGGAACGCTGGAAGCCACCGACCGCACGCTCGATCTTGCGGTGGCGGGGGAAGGCTTTTTTGTCGTCAAGGGTGATCCTCCCCGTCAGGCAGTGACCTATACGCGCAACGGCTCATTCAATGTCATGCCGGATCGCTCGGTTCGCGACACGACTGGGGCCAAGCTCCAGCTTCTCCCGGTCGATGCCTCCGGTAACGTGACCTCGACTGCTCTTGCATCGGCAACGGATTTCGTCCTTCCTGCTGGATCGCCGACCAATCCAACGATTGCGCTTGTAAACGTTTCGATCGGCCTCGATGGTTTGACGACCGCGACATATGCTGATGGCACGAGTGAGTTTCTCGGCAAGGTCGCAATGGCAAGTTTCACCGCGCAGGAAGGCCTGCGCCCGGTGGGTGACGGCCATTGGCAGTCAACCGGTGACAGCGGCCCGCCAACGATTGACGGCGCGACGAATGGTCCGCTGGGCTCGATCCGCTCCGGAGCACTCGAACGGGCCAATGTCGACGTCACTGAAGAGTTGGTTGCGCTCATCGCAGCGCAGCGCAATTTTCAGGCGAATGCCAAGGCGATCGAGACCGACAAGGCGATGACCCAAACGATCATCAACCTGAACTAGCGGGATTGATCGGTGGACCGCCTCATCTACACCAGCCTGACGGCAATGCGCAGCGCGCAGGCTCGGCAAGCGGCAACGGCGAACAATCTCGCCAACGCCCAGACGCCGGGTTTTCGCGGCGACATTGCCGAGGCCCAGACGCTTTGGGTTCGAGGCGATGGCCTCGAAAGCCGGGCGGTTGCGTCCGAAGAGGTGGTCGGCGCAGACATGCGTGCAGGCGTCGTGATGACAACCGGCCGCGACCTTGATGTCGCGATGCAGGGCGATGCGCTGCTGGTCGTACAGGCGGATAATGGCGAAGAAGCCTATACCCGCCGGGGCGATCTGCAACTTTCGCAATCAGGGCTGCTAACGAATGGCGAGGGCCAGCCTGTGATGGGCTCGCAAGGCCCTATTACCTTGCCACCTGCTGACAAGATCATGATCGACAGCGACGGTCGCATTTCGATCATTCCCGTCGGCGGAGACCCAAGCCAACCGCAGGACGTTGACCGGTTGCGATTGGTCAACGCCGGCGGATCGAAAATCCTCAAAGGCATGGACGGTCTCTTCCGGAATAAGGGCGGACAGACGTTGCCGGATGATCCTGAAGCGCGCGTCATGACCGGACATCTCGAAGGTTCGAACGTCTCGGCGACCGCGACGCTTGTCCAGATGATCGAGGCCAGCCGGTCTTGGGACACCCAATTAAAGCTGATTAGCAGCGCACGCGACATGGATTCGGCAACCACCGATCTCATGCGCCTGCCGGATTAGGAGAAAGTCTATGTCTTCAGGTGCATTGCACGTCGCCCGCAC
>JANLQV010000208.1:0-3769 GCA_031368025.1 Sphingomonadales bacterium
CGTGATCGGCGACAAGTCCGATGCCGTGCACGAAACCGCAAAAATGGTTGCGGACGCGGGCGGCTCGGTGACCGCGCTGCAGATTGATGCTGGCAGCGAAGCCGATGTCAAAAAGCTCGTTGAAACTGCGCTTTCGACTTATGGCGGCCTCGATGTTGCGTTTGCCAATGCCGGTATCAGTGGCGGCATGGCCGGTATATTCGATCTGACACCCGAAGAATGGACCGAAATCCTGCGCGTCAACCTGATCGGGCCTTGGCTGATGGCCAAGCATGCAGGCAAGGCGATGGCCGATGCAGGCAAGGGCGGATCGATCATCCTGACTGCAAGTGTTGCAGGCATCCGTTCGGGTGCGGGTGGGCCGGCCTATTCAGCGTCGAAGGCGGGCGTTATCAACCTTGCCAAGGTCACGGCCCAGCAACTTTCGGAAACGGGCGTGCGCTGCAACGCAATCTGCCCCGGCCTGACCGAGACCGGCATGACCAAACCAACCTTTGATTATGCCAAATCCAAGGATGTGATGCACAAGGTTGGCCGCCTCAATCCATTGCGGCGCGCTGCCCAACCCGACGAGTTGGCAAATGTTGCGCTGTTTCTCGCCTCCGACCAAGCAAGCTATGTGAATGGGCAGGCGATTGCGGTCGATGGCGGGCTTTCTTCTTCTCACCCGGTGACGCGTCAGCTCACTGGCCAAACGGCGGTATAGTCCAATGAAAATGCGCGAGCTTGGCGATAGCGGGATCATGGTCACGGAAATCTGCCTCGGCAGCTGGCTGACCTATGGCGTGGGCGTTGATACGAGCGCGGCGAGAGCCTGTGTCGACAGGGCCTTTGACGAGGGCATAAACGTCATTGATACGGCCAACGCTTATGGCCGGGGATCTGCCGAGACGTTTTTGGGCGATGCCCTGAAAGGCCGTCCGCGCGACAGTTATGTAATGGCAACCAAGCTCTATTTCCCGATGTCGGATACGGACAAGGGCCTGTCGCGTGCGCAGATCATGAAGCAGATCGATGGCTCATTGACGCGATTGCAGACTGATTATCTCGATCTCTATCAGTGTCACCGTTATGATACTGAAACACCCATCGAAGAGACGATGGATGCTCTCTCTGAAGTTGTTCGCTCTGGCAAGGCGCGCGCGATCGGATTTTCGGAATGGTCGCCGCAGAATATTCGTGACGGCCTCGCAGTGCCAAATACGGTCAAATTCGTATCGAGCCAGCCGCAATATTCGCTGCTCTGGCTGAGACCGGAAAAGGGCGTGATCCCCCTGTGCGCGGCCAACGGCATTTCGCAGATCGTCTGGTCTCCCCTTGCCCAAGGACTGCTGACTGGCAAATACAGCAAGGACACGCCGCCGCCAGCAGATAGCCGCGCGGCGAGCACCGAGATGGGCGGGTTCATGGGGCGCTGGCTGGTTCCCGAATTGCTCGAAGCCGTTGAGGCAATCAAGCCACTTGCGGCCGAAGCTGGGTGCAGCCTTGCGCAATTCGCGCTCGCCTGGGTGTTGCGTGAGCCCAATGTGGCGAGTGCGATCATCGGGGCAAGCCGTCCAGAACAAGTGACCGAGAATGCAAAGGCGTCGGGCATTACCGTTGATCCAGCCCTGTTTGCCAAGGCCGAAGCCATTGCCCAAGGAGCGCAAAGCTGATGCTGAGCCTATCCGATCCCCGCGAACTAGGCTTCCTCCCCGACCGGCTGGAGCGGATCAACGCGCACATCCAGTCAAAATATCTCGACACTGGCAAACTCCCGCATGCAGCGTTGCTGATCGGGCGCGGTGATGAAATCGCCCATCTCTGGCATTCCGGAGTGGCGGATGATGCCATCTACCGGATCATGTCGATGACCAAGCCGATCACCTCGATCGCGCTGATGCAGCTTGTTGAGCAGGGGCGCATCGCCCTCAGCGACCCGATCGCAAAATACATCCCAGAATTCAGAGATCTCGGGGTCTTTGTGGCCGGTGGAGGGACCACACCGTTCATCACCCGTCCGCCCATCAGCCCCCCGCGCGTCATCGATCTGATGCGACATACGGCCGGTTTCACTTATGGCTTTCAGGAACGCTCCAATATCGATGCGGCCTATCGCAAGGATGAAGTTGATCATTGGGCCAAGCACGACAATGACGAATTCGTCGCTAAGCTGGCAAGGATCCCGCTCGAATTCGATCCGGGAACCAGCTGGAATTATTCGGTCGCCACTGACCTGTGCGGTATCATCGTGTCGCGCATTTCGGGGAAATCGCTTGGTGACTATTTTGCGGCCAACATTCTGGGTCCGCTCGGCATGAATGATACCGGCTTCACGGTTGCCGCCAACAATGCTCACCGCATTCCCGCAGCCTATTCGTGGCACCCGACCGAGAAAATGAAACTGTCGGACAAGGCCGGTGCCGAAAGCGCCTGGACACGGCGCCACAAGTTCCAGTCTGGCGGCGGTGGCCTTGCCTCGACACTGGCCGACTATCACCGGTTCTGCCGAATGCTGCTGAACGGCGGAGCACTTGATGGGAACCAGGTCATCAGCCCAAAGACGCTTGAGATCATGACGGCCAATCATCTGCCCGGCGGCGGTGACCTGACCCGGCACAGTAAATCTCTGTTCAGCGAGGCGGAAATGGCGGGAACCGGTTTTGGGCTTGGTTTTGCGCAGATAATGGATCCCGCAGCAACCATGACAATTTGTTCGCAGGGAGAATTCTTCTGGGGAGGAATGTATTCGACGGGATTTTTTGTCGATCCGGTCGAACATATCGCAATGGTGTTCATGACGCAGTTGATGCCATCATCAAGCTACCCCATTCGCAGGGAAATCAAAAACATGCTGTATGCGGCGATGGCCGCCTGATTTTTGGAGAATAACGATGCAATCTGTCACCACGCAACGCCATGATGATGTGCTCGTCATCCTTGTCGACAATCCACCCGTCAACTCGCTATCCTGGCATGTCCGCGAAGGGTTGAAAGCCGGTTTTGAGGAAGGCATGGCCGATCCCGCCGTCAAGGCGATGGTGCTGCGCTGCGACGGTCGCACCTTCATCGCAGGCGCTGACATCACCGAATTTGGAAAGCCCCCGCGCGGGCCGGATTTCAACGAAGTCCTGAACATGATGGAAGGCGCATCTAAGCCGATCGTCGCCGCAATTCACGGCACCGCTCTTGGTGGTGGGCTCGAAACAGCCATGTCGTGCCATTACCGCATTGCCGTCCCTTCGGCCAAGCTCGGCGTGCCTGAAGTCAAGCTTGGTCTACTTCCCGGCGGCGGCGGCACACAAAGATTGCCGCGGCTTGTCGGCGTCGAAGCAGCGGCCACGATGTGCAGCTTGGGCGATCCGATTTCCGCAAGCAAGGCGCTCGAAATCGGCCTCGTTGATCGCGTCTCAAGCGAAGAGAATTTGGCTGTCGAGGCAATCGACTTTGCCCGTGAATTGATTGCAAAGGGCCCCCGGGCGACCCGCGATCTTCCGGTCAAAGGCGATCTCGCGATCATCGACAAGCTCAAGGCCGAGAACGCTCGCAAGTGGAAGGGCTTTGAGGCTCCCTATGCCAACCTTGCTTGTGTCGAGGCCGCAACCCGGCTGCCTTTCGATGAAGGCCGCGTCTTCGAGCGGGCAGAATTCATGAAATTGATGATGGGCAGCCAGTCGGCGGCGCAGCGACACATCTTCTTCGCTGAACGCCAGGCGGCTAAGATCGATGGCCTGCCCAAGGATACTGCGCTGCGCGACGTAAAAAAAGTGGGCGTCATCGGCGCGGGCAC
>JANLQV010000210.1:0-7246 GCA_031368025.1 Sphingomonadales bacterium
GGCCCGAAAAAGCCCATCGAATGTGCCTCGTCGACCAGCACCATGGCTCCGAATTTCTTGGCGACTGCAACCATCTTGTCGAGCGGCGCGATGTCACCCAGCATCGAATAGACGCCTTCAAGGATGACGAGTTTTTGCGCGTCTGGCGGCAAGCGGCCCAGCCGCTTTTCGAGATCCTCGACCGAATTGTGGCGGAAGCGGACAATTTCGGCATTGCCGAGAAAGCAGCCGTCATAGATTGAGGCATGGCTGTCGGCATCAAGGATGATGTAATCGCCCTTGCCGGCGATTGTGGAGACAAGGCCGAGATTGGCCTGGTAACCGGTCGAGAATATCATCGCGTACTTGGTGCCGTAAAAGACTTTCAGCGCCTCTTCTGCATCCATATGATCGTGAAACGTGCCATTCAGGCAGCGGCTGCCATTGGTGCCGCTGCCAAACTTGTCGAGCGCATCCTTTCCTGCCGCGATCACATCGGGATCGAAGGTCATGCCCATGTAATTATAGGTGCCGAGCAGGATCGTGTCCTTGCCTTTTATGACCGCCTCGGTCGGAGATTTCACTTCGTCCATCACGATTCCGAACGGATCCCGGATTCCGGTGGACATCAGCGCTTCGCGCTCGGCGATCAGCGCATCGAATTTGGAGAAGAGGTCGCTCATTTCGACTGAAGCTTTTCAACGGCATCGATCAGCTGGCCAACAGTCTCGATCTCGGCCTGCATGTTCATCGTGATGAGGATATCGAACTCATCCTCGACAGCCGCGACGAAATCCATGACGGTCAGGCTGTCCCATTCCAGATCGTGCTGGAAAGTGGTTGCGTCGGTCAGTTCAACACCCTTCTTGTTGAAAGGCTCGATCTGGGCGGCAACGGCCTCGGTAATGGCGACCCGGTCAGTCATGGCAAATCCTTAAAATTGGGTGCTGCGCCTATCCCAGCGGAATGCGGCAGGAAGGCGGCAAGACTTGGCAAGGCCGCGCCCGTGATGCAAGTGTAACAATCCAGCATATCGAACAGGGAGGGTTCAGGAATGCCTGACGAAAAGCCGGTCTATTCGCCCAACGCCATTCACCTTGTGCGCACAACGCAGCAGATCAACCTCTCACTCAGCCAGATGGCCGATCAGAAGGCGTCGATTCTGATGGGCGCGACTTTCGTAGTGTTCACCATCTCTATCGGCCAGGCCGGAAAACAGGGCGTGACTGCGGCGATCCTCGTTCTTGCATTATTTTCCTTTGTCTCGGCGATGCTCGCTGTATTTGCCATTCTGCCATCGATTGGTGCCAAGCCTGCGTCTGGCGGAAATCGCAACATCCTGTTTTTCGGCACCTTCACTGCCATGAGCGAGGATGAGTTCGCCGATACAGTCCTCGAGGAACTCAAAACTGATGAAGGCATTTATCGCCTGATGTTGCGTGATATCTACCAGAACGGTCAAGTGCTCAGCCGAAAGAAGTACCGGTTTCTGGGATATGCATATCGCACGTTTCTTGTCGGGCTTGTGTTGACGGTTGCGACGCTGGTGGTCGAGCGGATGATATAGAGCGTACTCAGTTTGCAGCGCTTGCCTCCGGCCTCGGCAGCGCGAGATAGATGCTGTCGCACCATTCGTCGCCGACAAGCCAGGTTCGCGATGCGTGTCCGGTCTGATTGAACCCCAGTCGCATTAACAGCGTAAGGCATGCCGAATTGCGCGGATCGACATCCGCGGTGATCGCCGGAATAGGAAAATGCTCAAAGAGCCGGTCAATGATCGCGGTCAGCGCCTCATGGGCTAGCCCCTGACCCCAATGGTCGGGGTGAAGGATGAAGCCGATCTCGGGGAGGCGCCAGCATCCTGCCTTGCCAATCACCTTGCCCTCATGCTCGAGAATGAAGTCCATGCTATTGGCGGGCGATGCGTCAATCATCAAGTTGAGCCAATCGCGCGTTTGATCGACCGACCGGTGAGGCGGAGTCGACCAGTAGCGCATTGCGGCAGGCGAACTCAACACCGCGTGCATGCCAGCGAGATCTTCAGACGTCGCGCGCCGGAGGATCAAGCGGTCTGTCCGTATGGCATCCATGTTCAGCGCATAGTGCTATCGCGCAAGGGATTTCAATCGCAATAGCTGCGGTGGACGTTCGGTCTACTCATTGTCAAACAGCCCGGCCAATTGCTCGACCATTGTCCCGCCAAGCTGTTCAGCGTCCATGATCGTCACCGCCTTCTGATAATAGCGGGTCACATCATGGCCGATGCCGATCGCGCAGAGTTCGACTGGCGAACGGTTTTCAATCCAGCCAATCACTTGCCGCAAATGGCGTTCCAGATAGGCGCCATTATTGACCGAAAGCGTCGAATCGTCGACCGGCGCGCCGTCCGAAATAACCATAAGAATTTTGCGGTCCTCAGGCCGCGCGATCAGGCGACTATGTGCCCAGATCAGCGCTTCGCCATCGATATTCTCCTTGAGCAACCCTTCGCGCATCATCAGCCCGAGCGATTTTTTCGCCCTACGCCACGGCTCATCCGCAGCCTTATAGAGAATGTGGCGCAGGTCGTTCAAACGGCCCGGGCCCGCTGGTCGCCCCGCTGCCAGCCAGGCTTCGCGCGCCTGCCCACCCTTCCAGGCGCGGGTGGTGAAGCCCAGTATCTCGGTCTTGACCCCGCAGCGTTCGAGCGTCCGCGCCATGATATCGGCGCTAATCGCGGCGATCGAGATGGGCCGTCCGCGCATGGATCCCGAATTGTCGATCAGCAGCGTGACGACCGTGTCCCGAAATTGGGTCTCCCGCTCAATCTTGTAAGACAGCGAATGGCCAGGTTGGGTCACAATCCGGGCAAGCCGCGCAGCGTCCAGAATTCCTTCTTCCTGATCGAAATCCCAGCTCCGATTCTGCTGCGCCATCAGACGCCGTTGGAGGCGGTTGGCGAGTTTGGTGACGGCCCCTTGCAAATGGATCAGTTGCTGATCGAGATAGGCGCGCAGACGAGTCAGCTCATCCTCATCGCACAGGTCGGTCGCGGCGATCACTTCGTCGAACTTCTCAGTCCACGGCGTATAGTCGAAACTGGGAGGCATGTCAGAAAGCGGCCGGTTAGGCCGAACCGGCATCATCCCTTCATCGCCCTCGTCGCCGGGCTCACCGTCGGATTCCATATCGGCGTCAGATTCTATTTCCTGATCGGTGCCTTCTTCGGCCTCGCCCTCGCCCGCTTCGGCACGCGCTTCCATCTGGGCCTGCGAATCGCCGTCTTCGCCTTCGTCCTGCGACTGATCGGAACCCTGTTCCTCGTCCGACGCTTCGTCGCTGCCTTCCTCGTTCGGATCGAACTCGTCGGCGGCGTTGGTCAGTTCAAGATCGGCGAGCAGCTTTTTGGCGAGCATGGCAAACGTCGCCTGATCGTCGAGCGCGAGGCCCAGCGCATCGAGATCGGCACCGCCTTTTTCTTCGATCCAGTCGCGCACCATGTCGAGGCCGGACAACGCCGTTTGGGGCGGCGCATCGCCGGTCAGCCGTTCGCGCACCAGCAAGCCGATGGCCGAAGACAGAGGGACTTCGTCAGCGGCCTGCGCGCGAGCAATCGGATCAGACCGCATCCGCATCTCAAGCGCATGGCCTAGGTTGGCGCGCACACCGGCCATCCCCTTGGCGCCCACCGCCTCAACACGGGCCGCCTCGATTGCATCGAACACCGCGCCTGCAGTCGGATCACCCGGACGGTTGGCGGCGTGAACGGCGTCGTTGTGATGCCGAAGCCGCAACGCCATTCCGTCGGCAAATCCGCGCGCTTCCGCCACCTGGTCAGCAGGCAGCGAGCGCCCGGGCATCGGCACACGAAAATTCTTGCCGCTTTGGGTTGGCGCATCGGCGGTAAAGGCCAGTTCCACCTCCGGCTCGCGCGCCATGGCCCGTGCGGTACCGGTCAGCACGGATTTAAAGGCGTCGAGAGGCGTTTGTTCGGACATGACGGGCAAGCCTTAGCCACGAATTCCTTCAGGTGTCCATGCTTCGGATCAGGCCAGTGAGTGACCATTACCAGCGCGTTGTCATGCTTTGCCATGCGCTAACCATTTGTTTGTCACTCTCGGGTAAGCTGCAGGCTGCGGAAATACGGAAAGTTTCCGACGGTTTGTTGAGGGCGCGCTTCATTGCCGACTGGTTTTGAATTCAGGGAATTTGAGCATCCCGATCGGGCGGCACGGCTCTCAGCAGCCTTGTGTCCAGAACAGGGGTGCGCCTTGTCATGATCTGGCGGAAAGCTCACAAAGATGCCGGGGAAAAGGCGAACAACCGGGATCGTCGGCTGTCGATCCTGCTCTGGGCAACGCTTATTTCGATGATTTGTGGCGCGATTGAATTCGGCCAGCCGCTCGAAGACCTGATCCAGTCGGGCCGGGATGTTGTGCGGAGCCGCAATGCGACGATCGATGTCGTTGTTGTCGGTGTTGACTACCGGACCACGACCGAACTGGGCGGCCTCGATTTTCCGCATCATATCGATGCCGAGGCGGTCGATACACTGTTTTCGCTTGGCGCCAAGCGCGTCTTTTTCGATCGCGCCTATGCCGATCCCACGTCGCCACGCGAAGATGCTGCATTCGCCGCTGCGCTGCGCCGTCATAGCGGGCGTGTATTTCTTGGCACGATGAACCCTATCGATCCGACAACAGGCAAGGCGATCGAAATCGCGCCAAGGCCGGAATTCGTGAAAGCCACTGGCGTCACGTCGCTGAACGGAAAGACAACGCCGTTCGGCCTTTCGGCCAGGTTGCCGTTCAATGGCGAACTTCGGGGCAAGCGCGTCCGGTCCATGTCCTCGGTACTGGCGGGCAGGGATTTGGTCAGAACCGACAATTATCGGCCAGACTGGGCGATACAGGCGCTTTCGATCCCCACCATCAGTTTCGTGGACGTGGCCCGCAAGGCTGTTCCACGTAACGTGATCGCTGGCAAGGACGTGGTGATCGGTCCGACTGCCGCATCTGCAAATGACATGCATCATATTGCTTCACAGGGTTGGCTGCCCGGTGTTTATTTCCATGTGATCGGCGCGGAAACGCTGCGACGCGGAATTCCGGCTTATTGGGGATGGCTCCCCGCCTTTGCGCTGGGCTTCGGGCTCGCTCTCGTCCAGCTCTATGCGCGCCGCGCCCCGACGATCTGGCTGACAATTGCAGCGGCTATTGTGCTGATGGGCGTGCTTCCCGTCTATCTCGACGAACAACTGATCACGGTTGACGTCGTGCCGGGCGGTCTGTTGTTCGCGATCATTGCCTATCGGGCCATGACATTACGCCGCGTAATGAGGAGCAGCCAGACCAACATCGTTTCGGGCCTGCCGAACCTCGCCGCGCTGCGCTACGCCGGCAACAAGCGTGCGGCCACGCTGATCGCGCTCAAGGTGCGCAATTATGCTGAGATCGCTGCCAGCTTTGACCAACTCGTCGAACGCGCGGTGCTCGACGAAATTCGCCGCCGCGTCGCGTTGAGCGGTGACGATGGCGAGATTTTCCACAGCGAGGATACGCTGCTCTGGTTCACTGCGTTGCCGATGGGGGAAGATCTTGCCCATCACCTTGAGGGGCTGAAAGCGATCCTGAGTACAGCGCTACCCATCGGCGAGCGCGAGATCGACATTTCGGTTTCCTTCGGCGTCGACGCGGATCACCAGCGCCCGATGACCAGCCGGATCGGCAGCGCCATGCTTTGCGCCGAAGAGGCTTCGCGCGGCAACGATATCTGGAAGTTTTACGATCCTGAACGGCTTCACGAAGCTGCGTGGCAATTGTCGCTGCTCAGTCGGCTTGATCATGCGGTGGATTTTGGCGAAGTATGGGTTGCCTACCAGCCCAAGCTCGACATCAAGGCCAACCGGATCATTGGCGCGGAGGCATTGGTCCGCTGGACTCATCCAGAGCGCGGCCTGATCGGCCCCGACGATTTCATCGCGGTCGCCGAAAAGCACAATCGCATCGAGAAACTGACGGGCTTCGTCCTCGACCAGGCCGTCGCCGCTGCGGCGAAGATCAACGCGCAGGGCGTGGATTTCGCCATTGCCGTCAACCTTTCCGTACAATTGCTGCAAAAGCCTGATCTGTTGAACTTCGTCGATCAAGTCTTGAAGAAACATAATCTGCCGGCATCGAAGCTAATCCTTGAAATCACCGAGACCGGGCGTCTTGACCGCAACGGGCCCGGTATCACGATGATGCACGCGCTGGCTGATCATGGCATCCGTATATCGATCGATGACTATGGCACCGGCAATGCCACGCTGGATTACCTGAAGATACTCCCGGCGCACGAAGTGAAGATCGACAAGCAGTTCGTTGCCGATATCGACACCAATCCCGATGATTTGATCCTGGTCAGTTCGACGATTGAAATGGTCCACTCGCTCGGCCGCAAGGTCGTGGCCGAGGGCGTCGAGACGCCTGCCATACTCCATGCGCTTGCGCGGCTGGGTTGCGATACGGTGCAGGGCTATCTGGTCGGGAAGCCAGTCGTCTTCGCGACACTCGCCCAACAAGTCCTGTCGCAAGACCGGCGGGCCGCTAACCAGGGCTGAAGTCGTCCGTCCTCGCGAAAATCAAAGACACGCAGCGGCTTTGGGAAAAAGCTCAATCAATCAAGCTTGATACAACCAGAACCGAAGCAATTTATTATGCAAAAAATTGCATCATGGTAAATTTTCTGTTAACCATCTGATTCGGTAAGAGGGATTCCGCCTTCTTCGCCTGCAGTCAGAGGGTTTTAGTCATGTCAAAAAAAGCTAAGGTGCAGAAGCCGACCCGCAGTTTTTGGGCTTGGCTCGATGGGTTCTTCGGCCGGCCGTAAGGCGGACACGAAGTTCGAGCACATTTTCCAAAGACCCCGGGTAACTCCGGGGTCTTTTTGGTATTTGCCGTATGCTCCCAAGCATCTGTGACAGATTGCGGGCCCCTGACATCGGCCAGGGCCGTTAGTCAAACAGGCTGGAAACCGAGCTTTCGTCAGCAATCCGCTTGATCGCTTCGCCCACCAGCGGGGCAATTGTCAGCAGGCGAACTTTCTTCGCGTCGGATACCGAATCGGGGGCGATGATCGAATCGGTGATGACCAGTTCGGTCAACTCCGATCCCTCGACCCGAGCGACCGCTCCGCCGGACAGCACGCCATGGGTGCAATAGGCGACAACTTCTTCGGCCCCGGCCGCCTTCAACGCGCCCGCTGCGTTGCAAAGGGTTCCGGCCGAATCGACGATGTCGTCGATCAA
>JANLQV010000342.1:0-9598 GCA_031368025.1 Sphingomonadales bacterium
CTCGTTGCAGCATTCGCACTCCGCCGCTCGGTCACCAAGGGCAAGGGCATGGGCTTCATGATGGAAATGCCACGTTACCAGATGCCGATGCTCCGCAACCTCCTGCTCGGCCTATGGCAACGCGCCTGGGTGTTTTTGAAGCGCGCGGGGACAATCATTGCGGTGACGACGATGATCCTTTGGGCCTTGCTCAATTTCCCACGCGTCGATCCGGCATCGAGTGTCAGCCAGGTCGATCATTCGATCGCCGGCCATATCGCCAACGGCCTTTCGGTCGTGATGGCACCAATCGGTTTCAACCGCGACATTTCGCTGGCGCTGATTCCGGCGATGGCCGCGCGCGAAGTGGCGGTAGCCGCACTCGCCACCACCTATGCCATCGACGATCAAGACGAAACCAAGCGCGATCAGACGCTGGGCGAAAGGCTGAAGGGAAGCTGGAGCCTGCCGACCGCGCTCGCCTTCCTCGCCTGGTTCGTCTTTGCGCCACAATGCATTTCGACGATTGCCGTCGTCCGTCGCGAGACAAATGGATGGAAATGGCCGCTCTTTATGGTGGCCTATCTCTTCGTGCTCGCCTATGTCGCGGCAGGAGTCACGTTCTGGCTCGCGACATATCTCGGACTTTGAGGGGACACTATGGCGGGCAGCGTCAACAAGGTTATTCTGATCGGCAATCTGGGCAAGGACCCGGAAGCGCGGAGCATGAACAATGGCGGTGAAGTCGTCAGCTTTTCCATCGCGACATCCGAAAACTGGAACGACAAGGCGTCGGGCGAGCGCAAGGAAAAGACCGAGTGGCACAACATCGTCATCTTCAACGAGAATCTAGGCAGGATCGCCAAACAGTATCTGCGCAAGGGTTCGAGCGTCTATGTCGAGGGCCAGTTGCAGACGCGCAAATGGACCGACAAGGACGGCAATGACAAATACACGACCGAAGTCGTTCTCCAGCGTTTCCGCGGCGAATTGACACTACTCGGCGGGCGTGAAGGCGGCGGATCACAGGGCGGCAGTTCGGGCGGTGGCTCAAACTGGGGCGAAGATCGCGGATCCAGTCCGTTCGGCGGCGGTTCCAGCAAGGCCCAGTCCGGCGGCAGCGCCTTTGACAGCGACCTGGATGACGACGTCCCTTTCTAAACCTTGCCAGAATGGTTCAGCTTGATCCGTCAATGTCAAAATTGACTTGATTATCAAAGCGTGTATTATATGAATAATACACCTAGGCAACGGAGCCCTTTGCCGCTGTCGATAATCAAATGACGGGAAAATGATGCGACTCCGCCCTCTGCTTATCGCCCTGACTTTGGTGGCATCGCCGGCTTTGGCGCAAGACGATGTCCCGCTTCAAACCTTTCTCGAACAGACCCTCACGGCAGCACGCGACAAGGACAAGCTCCCCGCTGTTGCCGCACTCATCCAGATCGATGGCAAGATTGCTGCGGAGGCGGCGATCGGGGTTCGCGCGATTGGTCATCCAAAATCGGTGACGACACGCGATCGCTGGCATCTTGGCTCAGATACCAAGGCATTCACAGCAACTTTGATCGCGCGTCTGGTGGAACAAGGCGTCATGCATTTTGAAGACACTCTTGCGGAATCATTTCCGGCCTTCGCCAACGATATGGATCCAGCCTATCGCTCGGTTACCATAGCCCAATTGCTGAACCATACGGCGGGGCTTCCGACGTTGACCGACGACAAGGATTTGCCGCCCGTCCTTGCACTCATCAAGCCCGCCAAGGATGTAAGAGCGCAACGCTTGCTGGTTGCACACAAATATCTCGCAGAGCCCCCGGCATCCAAAATCGGCGAATACGAATATTCCAATCTTGGCTTCATGATCGCGGGCGCAATCGCAGAAGCACACACGGGCAAGTCATGGGAAGATTTGATCCGCACACAGATATTCGCGCCACTCGGGATCAGGCATGCGGGCTTTGGCACGCCGGGCAGGAAGGGCAGCAAGACAAATCAGCCATGGGGGCACAAGGAGGCAGACGGCAAGCTGGTGGCACTCGATCCGGCAGATCCCGACAGCGACAATCCTGCGGTCATTGGCCCGGCAGGCACCATCAATATCAGCCTGCGCGATTGGATGTTGTTCGCGCAAGACCATCTTGATGGTGTGAATGGCCACGGAAAGCTTTTGAAAACCGAAACATATCGCATTCTGCACACGCCCGTGACCGAGCGATATACGTTCGGCTGGGGCGTAAAAATGGGGCCGGATGGCGTGCCACTTTTGCTGACTCATTCGGGGAGCAACGGCTTCTGGCTCGCGGATATTAGAATCATGCCCAAGCACAACATGATTGCTCTGCTCGTCATCAACGCGGGCAATGAGGCGGCGAATGAAGCAATTCGCCACATTGGCAAACCGCTCAAGGATCGTCTGAAGCCGTTTGATTGAGGCGGCCTTCATGGGCTAGGTTGGGGGTCTTGGAGGAGACTGCCATGAAGACTGAACGTGGCCTTGAACGGGCGGCGGATTATCTTGCGCTTGTGTCAACACGTAGTCGACAGATCGACTAGGGTCAGCTGGTGGGTTTCCTTTCCGGATGGAACGCACGCCGCGCCGCAGGGCCGGGGCTGATCGCGGGGTGTGCCGCATTTTTCCTTTGGCCGGCATATGCAAGTTTTCCGCAGCTTTTGTTTTTCCCGTTCGTGATCGCACTCGCGCTGACCAGCTTTTGCGGTCTGTCGATCCTGGTTCTTACCATTGTCGATTTTCGCAACAATCAACGCGGCAGGCGCGTGCGACCGATACGGGCCTTTGATATCATCTTTGGGCTGATGCTTGCCATTCCCGGCTTGCTCGAACTTTCTGCCTTGTTGCGCTGAACCCGCGCAGGAACCCTACTCCTTCGCAAACAGCCCCTTCAGCCGGGCAAACGGGCTGGCATCCTCCGCCTGCATGATCCCGGCGGCTTTCAGCACCTCATCGGCATCGCGCGCGCGCGGGAAGGGGTCGATGACAAGACCGAGCGTCTGGGCGATCGCTTCACCCAGGTCGATGGCCTGCCCATCATGCTCCATCGCATCGCAATCATCGGCGCTCAATTCGAATTCCTCTTCGACAGCGCCCGTATCCGGCGCTTCGAAACGGATACGAAACGGCTCATCAATCCTGATCGACAGCGGCTGCGCAGTCGCGACACAGCTTTGCGTCAATTGGGCGGACAGCGTCCCGCGCGCTTCGATGCTGTTATTGACGGCGGCGAGCTCCGCATCGGCGGATAGTGTGTCAAGCGAGATCAGCCCGAACCGCCGAGCCAGCGCCGCGCGTTCACTGTCGTCGGCAGAGATCGAAACCGTCTTCGGATCAGAGCCTATATCGGCAAGCGCGAAGCGCCGGGACAATTCCGGTCCTTCGCTCATATGCTGGTCAGCCTTCCGGCCAGCAGGTCGATCAGCGGGAGGTGAGAGAGCCCTTCGGACAACGACTTGAGTGCTGCTTCAACATGATCCAGCGCGGCTGCATCAGGCGCTTCGCCGCGATAGACATTGCGCAGCAGCGCATCACGCGGGTCGCCGCCCGCCGCGAATCCTTGGCGATAGGCACCGAGCCGACCACCGAGTGCGCCCATCATCCGCCCGATATGCTTGCCGACCACAACATCGCCAATACCGAGCTCGCGCAATTGCCCATCCATGTCAGTGACAAAGGTCTCCGCGAGCAGGGCCGAGGGCTTTTTGGCATCATCCCCCAACGCTTCCATCCGGATCAGGACGAGCGCCAGGACGACGTTGACCATATCGAACCGCCCGTCGATACTGTCGGCCACGCCGCCGTCAACATACCAGTGCGGCGCCCGCGCTTCGGCGATGATCGCATCATAGAGGGCGCGCACCGGCGTGCGTTCGTCCGCGCTGCTGAACCATCTCTTCAAGACCGTGAGTGCCATGCTATCATCCATTTATCGCGCCGCGCTTGCCCCGAAGCCGCTCTGCGCATATTGAGCCCGCATTCGCGTGTTTCAATGCCCAAGCGAACGGCTGAGTGCAGGAGAGTGTTATGTCCGGGATGTCAACCAAGCTGGCAAGTGCAGCCGCATTGATGGCGCTTGCGCTCGGCGCATCCGGCTGTGCTCGTATTGCCGGACATCAAGGCTATATTGCCGACGATACGCTTGTGAACGGTATTCAAGCCGGGGTCGACAATCGCGAATCGGTCACGAAGACGCTGGGCCGTCCGAGTTTTGTCGGGCAGTTCACGCCCAATGACTGGTATTATTTCGCCCGCACCACCAAACAGCTAGCGTTTGCGCTGCCCAAGCCAACCCAGCAGCTTGTCCTGCGCATCCGCTTTGATGCCGCTGGCAACGTTGCCGCCGTAGACAAGTCTGGGGTCGAAAGGGTCGCCCGGATCAGCCCTGAAGGGGACAAGACGCCGACCTTGGGCAAGGATCGCAGCTTTTTTGAAGACCTGTTCGGCAATATCGGATCGGTCGGCGCGGTCAGCCAGGGTGGAGCGACCCAGGACAACCCGAACTGATCAGCCTTTAATGTGCGATGCCGCTCGCTGCGAGGACCGCGAGCGTCACAAGTTCCGAAGCGTTTGAGGCCATCGTGGCGATCTGCACCGGCTTTTCCATGCCCACCAGCATCGGCCCGATCACCGAATCACCGCCCAGTTCACGGAGCAGCTTGGCCGACAGGTTGGCGGATTGCAGCCCGGGCATGACCAGCACGTTGGCCGGCCCCGAAAGCCGGCTGAACGGATAATTCTTCATCAAGTTTGGGTTGAGTGCAACGTCAGGCGCCATTTCACCTTCATATTCGAAGGTGACGCCGCGCGCATCGAGCGTTTCGACGGCCTCGCGGATGGGGCCCAGCCAGTTACCAGACGGATTACCGAAGGTCGAATAAGACAGAAACGCCACGCGCGGTTCATGCCCCATCCGCCGCGCGACTGCCGCGGTCTGTTCGGCAATATCGGCTAGTTCGGCCGCCGAAGGCCGCTCGTTGACAGTGGTATCCGCCATGAACACAGTGTGCGACTGGCCGACCAGCACGTGGATGCCGAATGGAGTCCGCCCCTCCGCCTGATCGAGCACCCGGCGCACTTCGCGCAGCGTCTGGGCATAGGTGCGCGTGACACCTGTGATCATTGCATCGGCTTCCCCCATCTTGAGAAGAAGCGCGCCAAAGATGTTGCGGTCGGTATTGACCATCCGTTCGCATTCGCGGTGGAGATAGCCGCGCCGTTGCAAGCGGGCATAAAGCAGATCGACCATCGCTGGCACAAGCGGCGAATGGCGGCTGTTATGGATTTCAAAATTCTCTGGGTCGTCGACGCCCAATGCCTTGAGCTTGTCGCGCACATCATCGCGCCCGATCAACACCGGGGTCCCGCAGCCACCGTCGCGGAAAGCGATAGCCGCGCGCAGCACCACTTCTTCTTCGGCTTCGGCGAAGACGACACGCTTGGGATGCGCGCGCGCATTGTCATAGGCCAGCGTCAGCACCGAGGTGGTGGGGTTGAGGCGCGCACGCAAGCTGGTGCGATATTCATCCATGTCGAGAATGGGCTTGGTCGCAACGCCGGAATCCATCGCCGCCTTGGCAACCGCAGCCGACACAACTTCCATCAGCCTCGGGTCGAACGGCGCCGGAATGATATAATCTTGGCCGAAGCTGGCAAGCTGTCCGCCATAGGCCGCTGCCACTTCCTCCGGCACCGCCTCGCGCGCCAGTTCAGCAATCGCATAGGCGGCCGCAATCTTCATTTCCTCATTGATTGTCGTCGCCCGGACATCAAGCGCGCCGCGGAAGATGAAGGGGAAGCCCAGCACATTGTTGACCTGGTTCGGATAGTCCGAACGCCCCGTTGCGATGATGCAATCGGGCCGCACGGCCTTGGCCTCGGGCGGCGTGATCTCCGGATCGGGATTGGCCATTGCAAAGATGATCGGACGCGCCGCCATTTTCTCGATCATCGCTGGCTTAAGTGCACCCGCTGCGGAGAGGCCAAGGAAAATATCGGCGCCAACCAAGGCTTCTTCGAGCGTGCGTGCTTCAGTGATCGCGGCATGCGCAGACTTCCATTGGTCCATCCCCTCAAGACGCCCCTGGTAGATCACGCCCTTCCGGTCGCACATGATCACATTGGCGGGCGACACGCCCATCGACTTCATCAGCGACGTGCAGGCTATCGCCGCCGCCCCAGCGCCGTTCACCACGACCTTCACATCCGACAGCTTGCGGCCCGTGACTTCACAGGCATTGATGAGGCCCGCCGCGCTGATGATCGCGGTGCCATGCTGATCATCATGCATCACTGGAATGTTCATCTTTTCCCTGAGAGCCTGCTCGATGATGAAGCATTCAGGGGCCTTGATATCCTCAAGGTTGATTCCGCCAAAACTTGGCTCCATCAGCGCGACGGCATTGATGAACGCTTCGGGGTCTTCGGTATCGAGTTCGATATCGATCGAATCAACATCGGCGAATCGTTTGAAGAGCACGGCCTTGCCTTCCATCACCGGCTTGGATGCGAGTGCACCCAGATTGCCAAGGCCAAGGATCGCCGTGCCATTCGAAATAACCGCCACCAGATTGCCCTTGGCAGTGTAATCATACGCCAGCGCGGGATCATCGGCGATGGCGCGCACGGGCACAGCAACGCCCGGCGAATAAGCCAGGCTCAGGTCACGCTGGGTCGCCATCGGTTTGGAGGCAACAATCTCGATTTTTCCGGGGCGACCTGTTGAATGGTAGAACAATGCCTCGCGCTCGGAAAACTGCACCCGTGGTTCGTCGCTCATGCTCTACCTCTTGTTTCTCTCGAATCCGGTGCGCCCGATGATCAGCGCAAACCTTAGGCGCTCAAACTGACAACGCAAAGACGGGTTTGAGCCCGTCGGCAAAATCGCTATCGGACACGGGATGGCCGAAGCATCCCCCACCCCGATGATGATACAATACTTCGCCTTGAAGGCGCAGGCTCCCGATTGCCTGTTGTTCTATCGTATGGGCGATTTCTTCGAACTGTTCTTCGATGACGCGAAGGTGGCGGCTGCGGCGCTCGACATCGCTCTGACGGCGCGCGGAGAGCATCTGGGTGCCCCGATCCCGATGTGCGGCGTCCCTGTCCATGCGATGGAGGCCTATCTCGCCCGGCTGATCAAGGCGGGACACCGCGTCGCGATTGCCGAACAGACCGAAAGCCCCGCAACAGCGCGGGCGCGCGGTTCGAAATCGATCGTGTCGCGCGGCATTGTCCGCGTGGTGACGGCAGGAACGCTGACCGAGGAAACCTTGCTTGAGGCGCGAGCCGCCAACTGGCTTGTTGCGATTGCCCCGGTCGGCGATGCAATCGGCGTTGCTGCGGCGGATATCTCGACGGGACGGTTCGAAATCGGCGAGAAGACGCTGGGTGGGCTTGATGCCGAACTGGCGCGACTGTCGGCGGCAGAGATCATCGTTCCCGAAGGTTTTGCCATAAGCGGGCATGCCCGGCCGCGCACCGATTTTGATTCGGCTGGCGGAGAGGCACGGCTCAAGCAGCTCTTTGGTGTTGCAACGCTTGACGGCTTTGGTGGCCTGTCACGGGCGCAGGCAGCCGCTGCAGGAGGGCTGATCGCCTATCTGGACCACGCCGGGAAGGGCACGCTCCCCTTCCTGTCCGCGCCCGTGAAACGTTCAGCGACCGATCATATGCTGATCGACGCCGCGACGCGCGATAGCCTGGAACTTGTCCGGTCCGTCGGTGGCACGCGCGCCGGCAGCCTGCTTGATGCGGTGGAACGCACTGTGACGCCAGGCGGTGCGCGTTTGCTGGCGTCCGATATTGGTGCGCCGTTGATGGACCGGGCCGCGATCGTGGCGCGGCTCGATCTGGTCAGCCATTATGTTGAAAATGGCGGCGCCCGCGATGCGCTACGGGCGGCTCTGCGGGCCCTTCCCGATGTGGCGCGAGCACTTGGCAGGCTATCGGCAGGGCGCGGTGGTCCGCGCGACCTGGGGCAATTGCGCGACGGGCTGGGCGAGGCAAGGCTGTTGCGCGAGCGGCTGGCGAAAGCAGCCGATTTGCCCCCTTTGATGGCCGAACTCTTGCCAATGCTCGATGGGCATGGGGCGCTGGTTGACCTTCTCTCGCGCGCGCTGGTCCCCACCCCGCCAATTGATGCGGCACAGGGCGGCGCTATCGCTGAGGGCTATGACGCGGCCCTCGATGCGTTGCGCAATACCGGTGGCAGCGGGCGGCGCGATATCGCGATGCTCGAAGCACGGTATCGCGGCCTGACCGGGATCGCGACACTCAAGATCAAGCACAACAATGTGCTTGGCTCTCATATCGAAGTGTCGGCGAAGAACGCCGATCCTTTGATGGCAGCCGATTCTGGCTTCACCCACCGCCAGACATTGGCCGGGGTCGTCCGCTTCAACGCGCCGGAACTGCACGAACTGGCGATGACCGTGACTCAGGCCAGTGCCCATGCTCTCGCCGCCGAAGCTTCCCATCTGGAGGAGTTGACGGCAAAGACGGTGGCCCGCGCGAAAGAGATTGCCGCCACTGCCGATGCGCTCGCCCGGTTCGATGTCGCTTCCGCTCTGGCCGAACGCGCGATCGAAGGGGGATGGTGCCGCCCGACCCTGGTTGCCGATGCTCGTTTCGATGTGACCGCCGGGCGTCATCCAGTGGTTGAAGCTGCATGTGTTGCTGCCGGTGCGCGCTTCGTCGCCAATGACGTGATGCTTCGCCCCGAATCCCGCCTGTGGCTGGTTACCGGCCCCAATATGGGTGGAAAATCGACTTTCCTGAGGCAGAATGCGCTGATTGCTGTTCTGGCACAGGCGGGGAGCTATGTGCCCGCCCATTCGGCGATATTGGGTCTGGTTGATCGGCTGTTCAGCCGCGTTGGCGCGTCGGATAATCTGGCGCGCGGGCGTTCAACCTTTATGGTCGAAATGGTCGAGACCGCCGCGATCCTTGCCCAGGCGACCGAAAACAGCTTCATCATCCTCGACGAGGTCGGGCGTGGCACATCGACCTATGACGGGCTTGCAATTGCGTGGGCTGTGGTTGAGGCAGTGCACGAGACCAATCGCTGTAGGTGCCTTTTCGCCACTCATTATCACGAACTGACGCGCCTCGCCGAAAAGCTCGACGCGCTGTCGCTCCACCATGTCCGCGCGCGGGAATACAAAGGTGATCTGGTGCTGCTCCACGAAGTCGCCGACGGCCCGGCTGACCGGAGCTACGGCATCGCGGTCGGTCGGTTGGCGGGGCTTCCCCCAGCCGTTCTGGCACGGGCCAAGGCCGTGCTGTCCAAGCTCGAAGCGGGCCGTGACGCCACCGGCGGGCTGGCGGCAGGGCTTGACGACTTGCCGCTTTTTGCCGCGCTCCAACCCGAAGCCGAAGCTCGTGATCCGGTCCATATCGCGCTTGAAAATCTCGACGTCGATGCTCTCAGCCCGCGTGACGCGCTTGAGCGGCTCTATGAGCTGAAACGCCTGCTTCAATAGGCGTTGATGGCCTCGAGCATTGTGGTCAATGCCTTGCGCTCGCTTGCATCCAGCTCAGGCCGCCAGATTTCGAACAGCAACACAACGCGGGTTTTATCGCTGTCGTTCCAGGCCTCATGCTCGA
>JANLQV010000292.1:0-2429 GCA_031368025.1 Sphingomonadales bacterium
TTGGCGGTGCCAAGATCGATTGCCATGTCTTGCGACACCATTTTGAAAAAGCGGGAAAAAAACGCCATTCCTGATACCTGCCTTGTTGGGGTCCGCGAAGTGAGCCCGTCTGAAATTGAATGATGGACGCGAGTTAGCAGCGCTTCGGGAAAAAATCTCCCCGATTCTTCAACTGCCGCTCGCGGGATGAGGCCGCTTGGGCTACAGCGTCCGGCATGTCAATACGCCGCCTGCCACCGCATCTTGTCAATCGCATCGCTGCCGGTGAAGTGGTGGAAAGACCGGCTGCGGCGTTGAAGGAACTTGTCGAAAATGCGATCGACGCTGGCGCCTCCCAGATTGCAGTATTGCTTGCAGCAGGTGGCGTCGAGCGTATCGAGGTTGCGGATAATGGCTGTGGCATGACGCCCGCCGATATGGTGCTTGCGCTGGAACGCCACGCCACGTCCAAACTGCCCGATGATGCTATCGACGCGGTCACAACTTTGGGCTTTCGCGGTGAAGCCCTGCCTTCGATTGCAAGCGTCGCGCGACTGACGATCGAAAGCCGGGTTCGCGGCAGCGACGGTTGGAGCCTGACGGTCGATAATGGCGAGTCGGAGGAGGAGGGCCCCGCCGCCATCCCGCCGGGGACGCGGGTGCTGGTCGAAGACCTGTTTGCCAAAGTGCCCGCCCGCCGAAAATTCCTTCGCTCCGAGCGGTCGGAGTACGCGGCCTGTGTCGATGTCGTTAAGCGGCTGGCAATGGCCCGGCCTGATATTGGGTTCAGCCTCGATCATGGAGGGCGTCGCGCGCTGCTTGTGCCGCCAGGCGAGTCCGGGCCCGATCGCGTTGCGGCGCTGACCGATCGCGCTTTGACAGACTCCAGTGTTGGTGTGGATTTCGAACGCGAGGGGATTCGCCTGACCGGTGTTGCAGGGTTGCCGACCTTCAACCGGGGTGTGGCGGATCATCAATATCTCTTCGTCAACGGCCGTCCCGTGAAAGATCGCTTGCTGGTCGGCGCTGTGCGCGGCGCCTATGCTGACATGCTGGCGCGCGACCGGCATGCGGTTGTCGCGCTGTTTCTTGAGGTGCCGCCCGGCGAAGTTGATGTGAACGTCCATCCCGCCAAAACCGAAGTCCGCTTCCGCGATCCGGGGCTGGTGCGTGGATTGATTGTCAGCGGCTTGCGACGGGCCCTTGATGAGGCCGGGCAGGGGCGGGCGCCACTGGCTTCAGCGGCCACACTCGGAAGCTGGCGTTCCGAAAGCAGCACGGCGCAGGCTTGGCCAGATCAGCCCGTCCAGTCGCACGTCTGGGATCATCGATCGAGCTATACGGCCCCCCCACCGATGGCCCGTGCAGAAGCCGCGCAGGCGTCACCTCCCGACGCGGTCAACTATCCGATGGGCGTTGCACGCGGGCAGATTGCACAAACCTATATCGTGGCCGAAGCAGAAGATGGGCTGGTGCTGGTTGACCAGCATGCGGCACACGAACGGCTTGTGCTCGAACGCATGCGCCGTGCCGTCGAGACGGGAGAAGTGGCATCGCAAGCATTGCTCCTCCCCGAAGTGGTCGAACTTGATGAAACGGCCTGTGACCGGCTAGAGGCCCGCATCCTCGATCTCTCCGCCTTCGGGCTTGAGCTCGAACGTTTCGGGCCGAATGCAATGCTGGTGCGTGCCACTCCAGCGGTGCTTGGCGTTGGCGACATCAAGGGACTGGTGACCGACCTTGCCGATGAACTCGCTGCGCATGGCGAAGTGCTCTCATTGAAGGAACGGATCGATGCCGTCGCGGGGACAATGGCCTGCCACGGTTCTGTCCGCGCAGGTCGGGTGCTGTCGGTCATCGAAATGAACGCGCTGCTGCGCGAAATGGAAGTCACGCCGCATTCAGGCCAGTGCAATCACGGTCGTCCGACCTGGGTCAAGCTGGCCCATGGGGATATTGAGAAACTGTTCGGGCGGAAGTGATCCGAAGAGCTAAGGAGTCTATTATGCGTTCATTGTTTTTGCTGCCACTCATCTTGTCGGTACCCATCGCCGCCATGGCTCAAGACGCGCCTGCCGTCCGCACCGTCGATGTGCAGTTGTCGAGCTTCGATTTCACGCCGGGCACGATCCGCCTCAAGGCTGGAGAACAGATCGTGTTGCACCTCGTAAATACAGGCAGCGGCGGCCACAATTTCACGGCACCAGAATTTTTTTCCGCCGCGACCGGCGTGTCCGGACCCATCCGCAAAGGCACGGTCGAGGTCGCTGGCCATCAGGCGGTCGATGTGCGGCTGACACCTGTGCGCGGAACGTATCACCTGAGGTGCACCCATACTTTCCATTCGACCTTTGGCATGCATGGTGAAATCGTCGTCCAATAGATCCAAATGACGATGGCCGCCCGACCTGGGTGAAGCTGGCCAATCAAGATATCGAGAAGCTGTTCGG
>JANLQV010000308.1:0-3380 GCA_031368025.1 Sphingomonadales bacterium
TATTTCGGCAAGGATGTCGGCGAGCTGGCGCTTCACGAAATGGCCTATCTCGCCATCCTTCCCAAGGGCCCATCGAATTACCGGCCTGAGCGATTTTACGACCGCGCGATCGCCCGGCGGAACTGGGTGCTGAACGGCATGCTCAAGAATGAGTTCATCAACCAGGCCCAGCATGATGCCGCCGTCGCGCAACCGCTGGGGACAATCCCGCGTGCGGCAGCATCAAGCGAAGCCGTGGGCGGCTATTATACCGAGGAGTTGCGGCGCGAACTCATTGCGAAGTTCGGCGAGAATTCTGATGGCGGACGTAATCCTTTCAGCGTCTATGATGGGGGCCTTTGGGTGCGTTCCTCGCTCGATGCCAAGATCCAGCAATATGCTGAGACTGCGCTGCGCGATGGGCTGGTCCGCTATGACCGGGGCAAGGGGTGGAGCGGCCCGATCCGGACATTGGAGGTGGGCGCGAACTGGGCACAGAGTCTGGCTGCGGCCAATCTCGGCGCAGGCTATCCCGATTGGCGCGCCGCCATTGTCCTTGGAAAAGATGCAGCCACAGTCAGGATCGGGTTCGCTGACGGAAACACCGGAATAATGCCAGCCTCCGCTGCAACAATGCCAAAAAGCCGGACTGCGACCAGCGCGTTCGACTTGCTGAACGCGGGAGACGTCATCGCTGTGAAATCCGAAGGCGGAGTCTGGGTGTTGCGCAACGTGCCCGAGGTTTCGGGCGGAATGGTGGTGGAGAATCCACACACCGGTCAGGTTCTTGCCATGCAGGGCGGGTTCGATTCGCGCATCGCATCCTACAATCGCGCCATTCAGGCCGAACGTCAGCCGGGATCGAGTTTCAAGCCGTTCGTCTATAGCGCCGCACTCGACGGCGGGATGACCCCGGCAGACATCATCATTGATGGGCCGTTCTGCGTTTTCCAGTCGGCACGGCTGGGGCAGAAATGTTTTCGCAACTTCAGCGGTGGAGGATCCGGCCCGCACACGATGCGTTGGGGGCTTGAGCAATCGCGCAACCTGATGACCATTCGTGCGGCGTCCCAAACCGGCATGGAACGCGTCGTGAAGATGGCTTCGTCCGTCGGGATCAGCAAGCCCGGCAAGAATTATCCGGCGGTGCTGGCGATTGCCCTTGGCGCTGGCGAGACGACGGTGACCAAGATGGTCAATGCCTATGCGATCCTGGCACGCAACGGCGTCGATATAAGGCCGACGCTGGTCGATTTCGTTCAGGACCGGAATGGCAAAATCCGCTTTCGCGCCGACACGCGCCCCTGCGAACGGTGCAATATGGCCGAATATGATGGCAAGCCGATGCCGCGCCCGCCAGCGCGGACGAAGCAGGTGATCGATCCGCTGACCGCCTATCAGGTCGTCCATATGCTTGAAGGCGTGATCCAGCGCGGCACGGCAACCCCCTTGCGAGACCTGAAACGCCCGATCTTCGGCAAGACGGGCACGACATCGGGGCCAACCAATGTCTGGTTCGTGGGGGGGTCGGCAGACATGATCGCTGGCCTCTATATGGGGTATGATACGCCGCGCCCGATGGGCGGCTATGCCCAAGGCGGTACGATTGCGGTTCCGATCTTCAAGGCTTTTGCCGAACAGGCGATGAAGGACATGCCGGTTATCCCGTTCCGCGCGCCCGCAGGCATCCGCATGATCCGGATCGACCGGACATCGGGCAAGCGTGTGTTTGGTGCCTGGCCGGACGCCGATCCCAAAGCCGCGGTAATCTGGGAAGCATTCAAACCGGAGAGCGAGCCCCGGCGCTCGATCCGGCGCGACGAACTCACTGATGTCAAAAAGAAGGCCGCGACCCTGCAAGCACAGACCGGCCCTACCACCGGCCAGCCGCGTGACAGCGAATTCTTGCAACGTGAGGGCGGAATCTACTAGGGCCGCCCCTGACTTTGAACGCCTGTATTTTTGGAGATACCCCATGCGCGCTGAAGCGCAGGCTCATGCCGACCAGATCAATGCCGCACTCGACCTGCTGCGCCGCTTCCTTGATTGGGATCGCGCGCTCAAGCGGCTTGGTGAACTCAATGCCAAGGTCGAGGATCAGACGCTGTGGGATAATCCCAAGGCCGCGCAGGAAGTCATGCGCGAACGACGCAGGCTTGAAGAAGCGATTGCCGCAACACGCGCCATCCAGTCCGAACTAAGCGACACCGTCGAACTGATGGAGATGGCCGAAGCCGAAGGCGATGAAGCGATGGTCGATGAAGGGTCCGCCGCTCTTGCCACGCTGGCCGACCGGGCAGAACGCGACAAGGTGGCAGCGCTCCTTGCGGGGGAGGCCGACGCGAACGATACTTATATCGAGATCAATGCCGGCGCTGGCGGCACCGAGAGTCAGGATTGGGCCGAAATGCTCCAGCGCATGTATTCGCGCTGGGCCGAACGGCGCAAGATGAAGGTCGAGATTGTCGATTATCACGCGGGTGAACAGGCGGGCATCAAATCCGCCACGCTGCTGATCAAGGGCGAGAACGCCTATGGCTATGCCAAGACCGAAAGCGGCGTCCACCGCCTCGTCCGCATCAGCCCCTATGATTCAAACGCGCGGCGGCACACCAGTTTTTCGAGCGTCTGGGTCTATCCCGTGGTCGATGACGAGATCGATATCGAGATCAACGAAAGCGAACTGCGCATCGATACGTTTCGCGCGTCAGGCGCGGGTGGGCAGCATATCAACACGACCGACAGCGCAGTGCGGATCACCCATTTGCCCACGAATATCGTCGTGCAGTGCCAGAACCAGCGTTCGCAGCACAAAATCAAAGCCGAAGCGATGAAACAGCTGCGCGCGCGGATTTATGAAAACGAGATGCTAAAGCGCGAGGCCGAGGCGGACGCAAATGCCGCGTCAAAGACCGACATCGGCTGGGGGCACCAGATCCGGTCCTATGTCATGCAGCCCTATCAGATGGTGAAGGACTTGCGGTCGGGGGTTGTTTCAAGCTCGCCGTGCGATGTGCTGGATGGTGACCTCGACCGGTTCATGGCAGCGGCTTTGTCGCAGCGCGTGACGGGCGAGAAGGTCGTTGTGGAGGATGTTGATTGATCAGGAACGCCGCATCCCTGAGCCTGTCGAAGGGCTGCCCTTCTGTTCGCAATTCGAAAGAAGAAGGACAGGGCTTCAACAAGCTCAGCCATGCGGTTATTTTCGGAGGATTTCTCCTCACCGCCTGCAACAACGGCACGGCGGCGCGCGAACCCGCAGCGTCAGTATTTCCCGCAGCGTCGCGCCCCGTTGCCGCCATCGTGTCATCGCGCTGGTCCGACGAAGACAGCCGCGACAAGGCGGGTGAATCAACCGGCGTCATGGACCGCGCGGGTGTCAAACCCGGGATGACTGTGGC
>JANLQV010000334.1:0-14020 GCA_031368025.1 Sphingomonadales bacterium
CCGAACACTTCCCGCTTCACGATTTCATCATGATGTGCAGCGCCAGCGATTAACGTCGGTTCGTAGTAAAACCCCGGCCGTGAAGGCGCATTGCCGCCGGTGACCAGATGTGCCCCGCTGTCAACGACAGCCCGGCGGACAAAGCCATCAACCCGATCCCGCTGGCGCTCCGAAATGAGTGGCCCGAGCACGGTATCGGGCTTCTCAGGATCGCCCAAGACGATCTTTTTCACGGCGGCCTCAAGGCGTTCGACCAAGGTCTCGTAAATTCCACCCTGCGCATATATGCGGCATGCAGCCGTGCAGTCCTGGCCAGCATTATAGTATCCCGCCTCGACAATCGTGGCGACTGCGGCGTCAAGATCGGCATCGTCGAACACGATGACCGGCGCCTTGCCGCCCAGTTCAAAATGGGTGCGTTTTATGGTTGGCGCAACCAGTTCCATGATCTGCCGCCCGGTCGCGATGTCCCCGGTCAGCGAAACCATCCGGACAAGCGGGTGCGAAACCAACCGGGCGCCAACATCTCCGCCATTACCGGTCACGACATTGACAACGCCTGGTGGAAGGAATTCGGCGCAGATCTCGGCGAGGCGCAGCGCCGTCAGCGGAGTATGCTCGGACGGCTTGAGGACCACCGTATTGCCCGCCGCGATCGCCGGTGCGATTTTCCACGCCGCCATCATCAGCGGATAGTTCCACGGCGCAATCCCGACCACAACGCCAAGCGGATCGCGCCTTTGCATCGAGGTATAGCCGGCGTTTCGATATTCTCCGGCAGGAATACCGGTCATCGTCCGGACGGCCCCGGCAAAAAACCGGAAGACGTCGATCGTATTGGCGACATCGACATTGCGGGCATCGCCAATCGGCTTGCCGCAGTTGCTCGTTTCCAGCTGCGCCAGTTCGTCGCGGCAAGATTCGATCCGGTCAGCAATCCGGAGCATCCGCACCGAGCGTTCGCGCGGCGGCATCGCGGACCAGCCGGCAAAAGCATGATGGGCGCACAGGACGGCCGCATCGACCTGTCCCGCGTTCGCACTCGCAAGGTCGACTATCCGCGCACCGGTTGCAGGATTGTTGACCGATTCCATCAGCCCCTCGCCTGCTCCGCTTTTGCCATCGAAGAACACACCCGGAATCTCTGTCATAAAAATTACCCTGCTGTTCCTGATGCGCGATGGCGGTTGATCATTAGGCTTTGATCGGGGCAAGCCAAAATACGAAAATCGAAGCCGGACGGATCGGAATTCCCGATACCCCCATTGGGTCAACCTTTGGACAACGCCAAATCCAACGCCTGATGACGTCAGGCGAGCAGGACGATCGGACTCGAGGGGTGCCAGCTCAGCGAGACTTTCTGATCCCAGGTAAATTCGTCCTGATCGAAACGCGACAGATTGGCCCGCGACACGCGGATCATGCGGCCGCTTTCAAGTTTTACCTCATAGAGGGTGCAATCGCCAAGGTAGGACATCCCCAGGATCGTTCCGTGCGCGACGTTATGGCCTTCGGGCGCTGCATCGCCAACGGCTTCACCCGGCCGACACAGCATGATCTTTTCCGGCCTTATCGCCGCCCAGACATTGGCATCATGAGGCCCGGTCACACCGTGGTTGAGAAATATCTTCCCCACTTCGGGGCAATCGACAACGGCCTGCTCCGGTTCATCAACAACAAGTTTGCCTTCAAATATGTTCACGGACCCGATGAAGTCCGCGACAAACCGATTGGCCGGATATTCATATAGGTCGGACGGCTTGGCAAGCTGCGCGACATGGCCCTTGTTGATGACCCCGATACGACTGGCCATCGAAAGCGCTTCGTCCTGATCATGTGTGACCGTAACGAAAGTGATGCCCACCTTGTCCTGGAGATCGGCCAGCTCAAATTGCATCTGGGCGCGCAGCTTTGCGTCAAGTGCGGACAAGGGTTCGTCAAGCAGCAGGACCTTTGGTCGCATGACAAGGCTGCGCGCGAGCGCAACGCGCTGTCGCTGCCCGCCCGACAGTTGATCCGGCATGCGCGCACCAAGTCCATCGAGTTTGACAAGCGCAAGCGACTCTTCGGCGCGCTCGCGGATTTCCGATTTGGCTGTGCCAGCGATCCTCATCCCATAGCTGACGTTATCCAGCACGCTCATGTGCGGGAACACTGCATAAGACTGGAAGACCATGTTGACGGAGCGTTTGTTCGGCGGCACTCCGGCCATATCCTGGCCATCGATCAGAATTTGCCCTTCGGTCGGCAATTCAAATCCGGCAATCATGCGAAGCAAGGTGGTCTTTCCGCAACCGGACGGACCAAGCATGACAAAAAATTCGCCCGCCACGATGTCGAGCGAGACATTGTCGACGGCGACCATGTTGCCGAAGCGTTTCGTCACGTTTCTGATCTGGATAATGGGTTCGGTCATGGATGGGTTCCTGCCTCGCCCGAAATGTCCTGCATTTTGAGCGCTATGGTGGTGAGGATGATCGTCAGGAGAATGAGCAAGGCCGACACGGCATTGACCTCCGGCGTGACGGAAAAACGGACCATTGAATAGACCTTGACCGGGAAGGTCGTGGTGTTCGGCCCACTGGTGAAGAAGGTGATGACGAAATCATCAAGGCTAAGCGTAAAGGCAAGCAGGGCACCGGCAATCAAACCCGGCTTCATGTGCGGCAGCAGAACGTCGCGAAACGCTTGCCATTCGGTCGCACCAAGGTCTTTCGCCGCCTCCTCTTCCTCCTTGTTGAAATTGGCAAGGCGGGCGCGGACGACCATCGTCACGAACGGAAAGCAGAAGGTAATGTGGGCAATCGTGATTGCACTCAGGTTAAGGGGCCAGGGCAAGTCTGTCGGCCACCCAACGGCCGCAAAAAACATCAGCATCGCCACGCCCATGCATATCTCTGGAACCACGATTGGCAGTGCCATTGCACCTTCCAGACCCGCCTTCATTGGAAAGCGGAATTTCCACAGCATCACGGCGGCCAGCGCACCCAGGACAAGACTGAAGACGGTGGCAAGGAAGGCAATCGTCAACGAATTTCCAAGCGCCGCCATCAGCGACTCATTCTTGAACACTTTGCCATAATATTTGAAAGTGAAGCCGCGCCATACCACGTTGGCCTTGCTGTCATTGAAGCTGAAAACGAACAGCACAAGCAAGGGCGCGTAGAGGAACAGCGTCACCGCAGCGATCCAGCTTCGCATCCACAGCCGCTTGGTATATTCCAGCGGGGCAATCGGCTTGCGCACCAGAAAACTCAATGCCTTGCCTCCGCTTTCCGGTTGCGGAGCGCTTGCAGCGCGATCAGGATAAACGTCGCATACATCAACACGAAGGACAGCGCGGAGCCGAAGGGCCAGTCATTGGCACGCTTGAACTGGCGCTCAACCACGTTTGCGATCATCTGGCTGTCCGTGCCGCCCATCAGATCCGGTGTCAGATAGGATCCGAGAGCGGGCACGAATGTGATGATCAAGCCGGAAATGATCCCCGGCGCGGCCAGCGGCATGATGATCCGGGTGATCGTTTGCCAATGAGTGGCGCCAAGATCGAGACTGGCCTCGATCAGCGACTTGTCGAGCCGATCGAGCGCCGCGTAGAGTGGCAGGACCATGAACGGCAAATGGACGTAAACCAGCCCGAAAATCACCGCAAAATTATTGTAGAGGAGCGGTAGCGGTTCATAGGGAGCAAGCGGTGCTGCACCGAAGAGTGTCAACAGAACGCTTGCCTTGGCCCAAACCCAACCGAGCATCTGGTTGGCCACCCCCTTTGTCCCGAGCAGCGAAAGAAGCGCGTAGGTCCGGATGAGCAGGTTGGTCCAGAATGGCAGCATGATAAGCAACAAAAGCCAGGGTTTCCACTTTGCGCTGGCAAAGGCGATCGCCATGGCAATGGGAAAGCCGACGATCAGGCAAATGACTGTCGTCAGCGCCGCGACAGCGACCGATTTTCCAAAGATTTCAAGATAGAGCGGTTCAATCGCCCGGGCATAGTTGGCGAAGGTTCCCGTGATCTTGATCGATGTCAGCCCCTCATTGCTGCCAAAGCTGAAGGCCCACATGATGGCCAGCGGAACCGCAAAGAACAGCAGCAGCCAAAGCGTCGGGGCGAGCGCGATCGCCGCAAAATTACCGCGCTGTCGCTTCCAGTCCTGCATTTTGCGACGGCCTCGTTATGCCGCGCGGACGCGCGTAAACGCCTCTTCGTAGACAGGTTGTATGTCGCTGCGGAATTTCGCGTATTCGCACTTTGCCATCACGTCGGCAGGCGGGAAGATCACGGTATTCCGGGCATAGGCGTCGCCCATCAACTCCTTGGCCTTCAGGTTCGGCGTCGGATACTGGATCGTTTGGGTGATCCCCTTGCCGACTTCACCATCGAGCAAATAGTTGATGAAGGCATGCGCATTCTTGGGATGCGGCGCGCCTTTGGGAATGCAGAGCGTATCCGAATTGAGCTGGCTTCCTTCCTTGGGCACGATGAAGTCAATGTCCGGATCCTCGATCATCTTCTGGGCAATGTCGCCATTATATTCCAGAACGAGATCGACCTCGCCCTTCACCAACAGATCCTGCCCATTGTCTTCGTGGAAGGCTTTGACGAAGGGCTTTTGCTTGATCATCATGGCCTCGATCATCTTGACGTCCGCAGGGGTCAGCGAGTTGACGGATTTGCCGAGATATTTGCCATAAAGGCGAAACAGGTCACCAGCCTCGGACAGCAGCGCGATCTTGCCCTTGTACTGATCGGAATCGAACAGCACTTTCCAGCTATCCGGAGCAGGCTTCACTTTTGATTTGCGATACCCAATCCCAAGCACAAGCCAAGTATAAGGAATCGAATATTTGCGCCCGGGATCATAAGCGACGTCGATGAATGCCGGATCAATATTCTTGAAATTGGGGATCAGCGCCCTGTCGAGCGGTATGATCATGTCGGATTGCACCATCCGTTCAACAAAATCGTTGGATGGCACGATCACGTCGAATCCCGGATTTCCGGCGCGCAGCTTGGCAAAGAGTTCATCGTTGGTCGCGAACAGCGACATGTTGACGTCGATCCCGCTTGCTCCGTTAAAATCGTCGAGCGTGGTTTCACCGATATAGGTGTCCCAATTGTAGAAATTGAGTTTTGGCTCCTCACCGGTCGAAGCAATCTTCGTGCCCGAACCCGATTTGCTTGCCTCGCTGCAGCCGGCCAATGCGCCACCAAAACTGATCCCGATCGCGGCTGCGCCCATTCCCTTGAGAAGAGAACGCCTGTCGGCAATCAGTTTCTTCAAATGTGTCTGCCTGTCCATATGCCAACCCTTTCGTTGCAACGCTCTTAACCGCAAGATGAACTGGAATCACGTCGCAGAAAAGCGATTTGTGACGCTTTGGCGATCCAGTCAAAATGAGGCAGCCGATCAGGCAACCACGCTGATGACACATTCAAGCGCGCTGGACGCACCAGAGCCAGTCGGTTATGCAAAATCCAGGCTATCGAGAAAACCGATTGAGCGGGATGAACATCACTTTCCGGCAAATGCGCTACTTCCTAGCGGTGGCGGAAGCGCGTTCAATTTCGGGCGGATCGGCAGTTATCAGAATTTCCCAGTCGGCCGTCACCGATGCAATCCGGTTCCTTGAAGCAGAGATCGGGCACGCCCTGTTTGTCCGCCATGCAAAAGGTGTGACGCTCACACGCGAAGGGCAGCAATTCCAGCGACAGGCGCGAAAAGTGATGGCCGCGATGGCCGATCTCAGGAGTGGAATCGGAAGCGGCGGCCCACAGGTGGGCGGCAATCTGCTGATCGGCACGACGCCAGTGGTCACAGGTTATTTTCTTTCCGACCTTCTCGCCCGTTTCCGGCAAGCTTTTCCTGAGGTCAGGACATCTATCGTCGAAAACCGCACAGATTTCATTGAGCACATGCTCGTCAATGGTGAGCTTGACCTTGCAATTCTGATTGTCCCAGGGCTGACGCGTCCCGAAGCCCTTGATCACGAAGTGCTCTTGCGGTCGGAAATGCGGGTGTGGATGGCCCCGGGCCACCGTTTCGCTGAAAACGATACGATCAGCCTCGCCGACCTTGCAGCCGAACCACTTGTCGTTCTTGCGCGCGATGAATTGGCATCGGCATCGGCCAATATCTGGGGTGGCCAGAAAGTTCCCGCCCAAACCGCATACCGAAGCTCGTCGGTTGAAGCCGTGCGCGGGCTGGTGGCCACCAATGCCGGGGTCGCGATTCTCCCCGATTTGGTTTACCGTCCCTGGTCGCTTGAGGGCGACCGGATTTTGGCCAAGCGCACGCGCGAGCAACTGCCAACGGTCGACATAGCCCTGGTCTGGCGGCGCTTGACCCATCATAGCGAGGCCGCAACGATGTTCATGGAAACCGCGCGCGGGGCCAGAGGGCAGCGTTAGGCCAAGCCATCGGGCGATATCTGGCACCTCACAGATTGGCCGGGTTGACTTTTTGTGCGCTGCAGCATAGATAGCCTTGATGACCGCATGCCGCGATCATCAAACAACACCGAGAATCAAAATGCGTCCCCTAGTCCTGCTGAGCCTGTTCAACGCCCTTTTTGCACCGCGCCCCAAGCGCCGCTAGCTTGAACGGACCGCGCTCAAGCGGTACGCAAATACCAGTCATAGTCCAACACAGGAATGGTTCCGAAAAACTGTTCCTGCTCAGTGCGTTTGACGATGCTGAACATCTCGACGAACCGCTCGCCCAGATAGTCCTTCATCAAGGCAGACTGCTCGAACTGCTCAACGGCTGAGAACCAGTTGCCGGGCATGGGTGGAGCATCAAACTTTGCCTCATAACCGTTGCCTGAAACTGGAGCGCCAGGGTCAAGCCTGTTTTCGATGCCGTGACACATCCCGGCAAGCAAAGCCGCCATTGCGAGATAGGGATTGGCATCGGCGCCACCAATCCGGTGCTCGACATGCCGCGTGGGCGCGGGGCCAGCCGTCACGCGAAAGCTCACTGTCCGGTTGTTAATCCCCCAGGTTGGCGCAACCGGTGCATAGCTGTTTGCCTTGAACCGCCGGTAGCTGTTGGCGTTCGGTGCAAAGATCAGGAAGGCATCGGCCATCGTCGCCTGCATTCCGCCAATGGCGTTGCGCAGCAAGGGCGTCCCCGCAGGATCCTCGCTGGCAAAGGCATTGCGTCCTTCACCATTGAGCAATGACGCATGAAGGTGCATGCCATTGCCAGCGCTTGCCTCAAATGGCTTGGCCATGAATGTTGCTTCCATGCCGTGCCGGTTGGCTACCGATTTGACCATCCGCTTATAAATGATTGCCTCGTCGCAAGCTCTCAGCGCGTCTGCCTTGTGGGCGAGTGTCATTTCAAACTGACCCTGGCCATATTCTGAAATGCCGGCCTCAAGCGGCAAAGCCTGGACGTCAGCGCAGGCATAAAGTTCATCAAAGAAAGGCCGGAAGTCGTCCATTTCCTGAAGGCCATAGACCTGAATATCGTGCGGTGTCTGTCCGGTCACGGGCGAGCGTGCGGGACGTGGGCGGCCATTCTTGCCGCGTTTTGCATCGACGAGATAGAATTCCAGCTCAACCGCAACGTCGGGTGTGTAGCCAAGGCCAGTCATCCGGTCGATCACCCCGCCCAAGACGTGGCGGGGATCAAGGTCGTTTGGCGCACCGTCCAGTTCGTAGAAGCCGGTCAGAAACTGCCCGGCCTTCGCACCGGCCCATGGCGATGCGACAAGCGTGCCCGGAACCGGCCAGACTTGCCGGTCCGCGTCCCCATCTTCCCAGACGAGCCCCGTCTCCACGGTATCACGACCGGTTATGTCGACGATAAGAACTGACCCGGGCAAAAAGCGTCCGGACTTGTATACACCAAGGACTTCATGCTTGCGCAAGCGTTTGCCGCGCGGCACGCCGCACATATTGGTGAAGATCACATCGATCGCATCGATCTCCGGATGCTCCGAAAAAAATGTCTCTGCCTCGGCAAGTGGCGCGATTTGGTGTGAGGACTTAGCAGTCATTGATCATCCATTTCCCTGAGTGTAGATAAATGTTTCTGCGCCGATGGTCCGCAGCCAGACGGTGTCGGTCGATCACAGCCGGTCCCTCAAGGCATACCAAAGCAGACCCAGTGTTGCGAGCGGACGTTGCAGCAATCTTCCGCCGGGAAATCCGTTGTGTGGCAGGTTCGCAAACAAGTCGAACCGTTTTGCATTCCCTGTCAACGCCTCGACGATCAATTCACCGGCAAGCGTGGTCAGCAATGCACCGTGGCCCGAAAATCCGTGCGCGAAATAGCAATTTCCACGCCGCCCGAAGTGCGGAAGCCTGTTGGCTGTGACCGCCACCGCACCTCCCCAACCATAGTCTATCGGCACGCCCTCAAGCGAAGGAAAAAGCTGAATCATATACCGGCGGACAAATACGCCAATATCCGCTGGAGGACGCTGACCATATTTTTCGCCGCCGCCGAAGATCATTCGGCCGTCCGCCGAAAGCCGGTAATAGTTGAGCACGAAGCGACTGTCCGCCACGGCCACGTCGCCCGGCAGCAGCATCGCCGCGAGATCCTTGCCGAGCGGCGCTGTGGCAATGTTGTAGTTCATGATGGGGACGGTAAAGCGCCCGAGTTCCGGCGCCAGATCGCCCATCCAGTTATCGCATGCAATCATGACCTTTCCGGCCACGACCGATCCAGTCGCAGTGTTGACGGTGACGGACCCGTTATCCTGGAAGTCCGTTACCCCGCTCTTTTCAAAGATGCGAACGCCAGCACCTAACCCGGCGCTTGCCAACCCGAGCGCATAGTTGAGCGGGTGAAAATGCCCTCCCCTCCTGTCGAGCATGCCACCATGATATTGCGCTGTCCCGACATGGCGCTCCATGTCGCCCGGCGCCACAATCTCGAGCGATTCATCGCCCAATTCCTGCCGGCGAAATTCAACCTCGCGACACATTTCCTGAAAATGCGCCGGTTTGTGCGCAGCTTCCAGATGGCCCGGTTTCAAGTCGCATGCGATGCTGTGCCTTTGGATGCGATCATGGACTGAATCCCGGGCAGCCAGCGCCGTTCCCATAACAGTTTTTGCGCGATCAACCCCAAAGCCTGCGGCAAGCTCACGCATCGACCATCTCAGGCCCGGGATCAAGTGCCCACCGTTGCGACCTGAAGCGCCAAACCCGACCCGCTCCGCTTCGAGCAATATGACTGACATCCCCGCTTCCGCTGCGCAAAGTGCTGTCGACAAACCAGTGAAGCCGCCACCAATTACGCACAGATCCGCCTCGTGCTGGCCGATCAGTTGCGGTCGTTGCCCGAATTGATTTGCGGTTGCCGCATACAAGGTGTTGTTCAGCGGACCGGGCAAAAGACTTCAGACCCGCAGCAGGAGATGTTCGCGTTCCCAGGAACTGATGACCGACTGGTAATTGAAAAGCTCACATTCCTTGATCGCATAGAATATCTCGAAAAACTCTTCACCCAAAAGCGCCTTTACCGGGCGGCAATGGCTGAACCTGTCGAGTGCAGTTTCAAGCGTGCGCGGCAAGGTGCGGGCGCGATTATAGGCATTTCCTTCGATGCTCTTTGGTGGCAGCATCCGGTCCACCATCCCGATATAGCCGCACACAAGCGACGCTGCGAATGCGAGATAAGGATTTGCATCGGCGCCCGGCAACCGGTTTTCGATCCGTCGGTTCCTGGCATCTGAAACCGGTACACGTAAGCCGCATGACCGGTTGTCCGTGCCCCATTGAACGTTGATCGGCGCGTCGGAATCGGGCCGCATCCGCCGGAAACTATTTACATTCGGCGCAAACATCGGACTGACTTGCGGCAACAGTCTGGCTAGGCCCGCGATATAACTGCGGAACAATACACTATCCTTGCCGTTGGCAGTGCTGAACACATTCTTGCCAGAGGCCAGGTCAAGCACGGACTGATGAATGTGCATCGCGCTGCCCGGCTGATCGCTCATGGGCTTTGCCAGGAAAGTTGCGTAGACGCCGTGTTCAAGCGCAACTTGCCGCACAATCCGTTTGAACAGGAGGACTTCATCAGCAAGGCGCAACGGATCTCCGTGGAGGAAATTAACCTCGAGCTGTGCGGCGCCCGATTCATGAATCATGGTGTCAATATCGAGCCCGGCCTTTTCGCAAAAATCATAGATATGCTCGATGATGTCCTCAAACTCGTTGAGCGCCTCAAGCCCGTAGGGTTGGCTGGCAGTTTCTGGACGACCCGACCGACCGGATGGAGGCACAAGCGGAAAATCCGGATCGATATTCTTTGAAACAAGGTAAAATTCGACCTCGGGCGCAACAACCGGTTTCCAGCCCTTATCCTCAAAAAGCTTGATAACCCTCTTCAAGATCATGCGTGGCGCAAAGGGAACCGGCGAACCATCCCGACCGAATGTGTCCGCAATCACATAAGCGGTAGGGCTTGCAAAACCGGGCGCTTCGCAGATCGTGTCTGGATCGGGAACCATGATTTGGTCCGGATCATATTCAGGCACGATATGACCAATCCCCTCGGGATATTCTCCGTTTATCGTAACCGTGAAGATACTGCCCGGAATCCGCAGGGTTCCATCTTTCACGCTCGACAGGAATTTGGCCGCAGGCAGCACCTTGCCGCGCTGCACGCCGTTCATATCGGGCACAATGCATTCGATTTCACTTACGTTATGGTCCGCGATCCACGTGGCCAATTTGATAGACATGATATGCTTGTGCGGGCGGTGACTCCCGCACCCTCCCTATTTCAAAATGTCCGGCTGATCGAGAACACGGCACCCGCTTTGGCTATGCGCCCGAAATTTTGCGCATGCGCGGTATCGACATAGGCTGCGCCAATCGTAAAGCCAGCAACATCTGCGGTGACTCCGAGTGACCAATCCTTTTTCTTGTCGCCAAAAGCACCATCTTCGAATCCGAACGAGCCCGTCAGGGAAAGCGGTGTTCCGCCAATTGGCAGGCTGCCGTCTAGTGCGACATAGGTATTATCCTGGCTTCCGATATGCGACTGGCTTGGCGCATAGGCCACAGTCAGGCCGACCGTCCCTGGGCCCACTGGCGTGCTGACCTTCCCGATAAACTCGACATAGTTTGTGATTCCGGCCCCCGGATAGAGATAGTAGGTCGCGTTGACGTCAACCGTTACCTTGCCGATGTCGCGCGCGATTCCGGCGACGAGGTCGACTTCGATATCATCGCCGCCATTGTCAGAAACATTTGAACCCCAGATACTTCCGTAAACCCCCGATTTATGCGTGATCACAATCGCCGGCTGGAACGCAGGATCAATGCCCGACAAGGAAAGCCCGCGAAACCGATAATCGCTGACCCCAGCCAGCGTTACTTCAACGTCAATCGCTTTTGTGGTCTCGGGCTCATCAGCCGCGAATGCCGGGCTTGAGACGCCAGCAAGAACAACCAGCATTACCGGAATCATCGTCTTCAGTTTCGAATTGATCATCATGCAACTCCCTTTCGCAAATGCCCTTTTCGGGCTTATGGATCATCATTCCACTACTCAAGGTCAACATTGGCCTTAGCCCGGTCACAATTGCCAGCCCAAATGAGCCATCTCGGGCAATCGGAAATTCCGATAGGTCGTCGCTCGGCTGACCGATGTTTGATCAAATGCGCGGATGAAGGTGCGGGTTTCGGCCCCGCCGTTCAACCTGATTCAGCATTTGCCGACGCGAAGGCGCGTTGGCCGAACCCGGCGGCGGAGGAATTTCTCGATCGCCGCATTGGCAAGCTCCGGGGCCTCCATCGACGTCCAGTGATTGATGCCAGGCAGGCGAACGACTTGCGGATGATCGGCATTCGCCGTGAAACGATCAACGAAGCTGTCAACAAAGGTCTGGTCCTCATCGCCCCAGATCAGCAACGCGGGGACCGTGATGCGGGGATTGTCGATCGGCCAGTAGTCACTGCTTCCGATCATCGAAAACTCTGGAACATTGGCGCGATACCAGTTCATCCCGCCGTCGATCGCATAAGGATCGGAAAGGGCTTTGTGAAATAGCTCCCCTTCTTCGGCGCTCAGCTGCCCCTTGTTGATCAAGCCACTATAGGATTGCTCCCAGATATGCTCGGGCACCTGGCCATCGCGTATCGCCTCAAGCGTCAGTCCGCGAAACACTTGCATATAGTGAGATCGCTTCTGCTGTTCAGGGTCGCTGCGAACAAGATCAAGAAACAGGCTGAAGGGCGGCGCGCTCATCCCGACGACCGCGTCGAGGCGATCTGGATAAGCCTGTGCGAAAGCAAAGGCCAAAGCTGCACCCCAGTCATGCCCGATCAGCGTGAATTTCTCTTCACCAGTCAGGTGACGAGCGAGATCGTCAATCTGCCGGGCAAGGAGCGGAACCCGATAAGCGTCACTGGCCAAGGGTTTTCCAGAAAGCCCCGCACCAAGCCCATCAACCGCGACCACACGATAACGCCCCTTGAGCCGCTCCATCTGGTCGAACCACGAAAACCAGAACGACGGAAAACCGTGATAAAAGAGAATCAGCGGGCCTTGGCCCGCCTCGACAAAATGGAGTCGCGTATCGCCCTTGCCGAAATAACCTTCAGTATAGCGAATGGCGCCGCGCCGGTGGGTATTGGCATAAGTGACCGCAGGGTCAGCCGCGACGGATCGCGCCAAGGCGGGCGAAATGGGCGCAATACTGGCCAACAGCAATGGCAGAATTTCGAGCGTTCGGGCAACTATCATCCATCGAAGCTAGTATCTATTATAATATTGGTCAATAATCGCTAGGCGGCGGCGTGCCCGTGAAGCATCATGAAGGACGACGCGGCGGTGAGAAGATGCCCGGCCTGATAATGCATTATGTCAGGTCGCCCCCATTTCCTCGCAGCGCCCTGCAACCTGCTTGCTTTTAGCCTTCCCCGATGCAGCCCCTGCCCGATCACAACCCGCCGTCACCGAAGCGGCCATTTTTACCGGAAGCCAGGATTGGCTTACCACTGTCCAATCGCGCAAATTATGGTATCGGGCTGCCATGGCAACATTAGCGGCTCCGCAGCGTACACGACTAAGTCCTGAAAAACGCCGGTCGCTGATTCTTGATCACACCGCTGATATTGTCGCTCGGGATGGCATCGCGCAACTCAGCATTGAACAGATTGGCAAGGAAGCCGGCATCAGTAAATCGCTGGTCTATGCCTATTTCCCAAATCTAACCGAACTGCTGCGTGCATTGTATCAGCGCGAGATGAGACGCCTGCGCCGATTGCAGGCCGAAGCTGCAGAAAATGCGAATACGTTTGAAGAACTGGTTCGGTCAACCACGCATGTCTACCTGACCTATATCAACGAACGGGGCCTAATCATCGAGCGGCTTCAGTCCGAGCCGAGCGTGTCTGAAATGCACGATCCTACAGAGTATAGCCGAGATACTGCGGTAGATTATCTGGCCGAAATCGCGATAGCACATTTCAACCTGCCGCACGACATTGCGCGGGCCGCGACGGACATTTCCTTTGGCCTTCCCGCCTCTGCCGGGTCTTACCTTCACCGGCACGAACTGGATCTTCAGACCCTTGAGGATCTGACCGTGACAATGATCATTGGCACCTTCACCCAGTTAAATAGCGAATATATTGCCCGGAAGCAGCCGTTGAAGCGGTAATCACATACACGCGTGCCTGGATCAGGTTACGCGCCAGACTGCGACATCAGCGGGAGAGAGCTCTGGCGACCCCAGGATAAAGTGCGCTTTGCTCACATGCTCCAGCGTGACGGGAATGGTGCTGTAATTGAATGCAAAACAAAGACTACCCGCGCGCCGAAGCCGCACACCGCGCGTGCCAAGGTCGATCGTTTCAAGCGCCGCCTCCTGCGCGGCATCGCGCAGAACCTTGTTCAGAAGCGCGGCGTCGGGCCATGCCGCAAGATAGCGGATGCGATCATTGGCATAGACGACGCCGTGACCATTCTGCAAAACCTCCTCCGGCGCCAATCCGGTTTCAACATGTTCGAGCCATCGGCTGATAGAAAATCCGTTGCCTGGTTCG
>JANLQV010000361.1:0-5179 GCA_031368025.1 Sphingomonadales bacterium
GAGCGTCGGCAGCGACCACAGGATCTGCTGACGCAGCAAATGCTCGAGATCCTCAGCGCCCATATTCCGTGCCACCGCTCGCTTGTTGAGCAGCGAGACGAGCAGCGCTGCGCGTGTCGCCGCAGGCCTCGGGATGCGGCGACCGGATTGGAGAGCCTTGGCGAAATGGAGCGAGAGCGATGTCATCGAGTCGGCGATAACGCTGACGGATGCCGGTATCGCGAAGATATGTGGTTGATGCTCCGTTAGTATCCCTGCCCGGACGAGCACAAAAAAGGACCGGCGCATCGCAGCACCGGCCCAGTGTGGTTCGCAGGAGGAACCTGGTGAGGGCATTTCCGTTTCTTGGAAAAGACCCAATGCTGACTGGGGGCGGGCTGAGGAGAGGAGAGGGTTCCCGCCCCCAAACTCGTCAATAATTATAGGCGCGTTCCCCGTGGCTGGCGAGATCGAGCCCTTCGCGTTCAGCCTCTGCATCGGGACGCAGGCCGATCGTCTTGTCGATGATGAAGTAAAGCACCGCCGATACACCGCCAGACCAGAGCAAGGTGATTCCCACGGCCTGTGCCTGAATCCAGAGCTGGGCCATCATGCTATAGTCTTCGGGCTTCACGGCTACTGCCGGGGCGACGGTAAAATCAAAATAGCCCTGCCCGCCAAGCGATGGCGCCGCAACGATTGCAGTGCCCAGCGCGCCGACGATCCCGCCGATGCAGTGGACGCCAAAAACGTCGAGCGTGTCATCATATTTGAACCAGTTCTTGATCGTCGAAACGAAGAAGAAACAGATCGGCGAGACTATGAAACCCAACGCGATCGATGTCACCGGGGCGGCATAACCGCTTGCCGGGGTGATCGCCACCAGCCCCGCTACAGCACCTGTGACCGCTCCAAGGAGCGACGGACGCCCATGTTTGAACTGTTCAACCAGGGCCCAGCTGATGGCGGCTGCCGCGGTTGCCACATAGGTGTTGATGAACGCCACCGTCGCCACGCCGTTCGCTTCAAGATTGGATCCCGCATTGAATCCGAACCAGCCCACCCAGAGAAGGGATGCGCCAATCATTGTCATCGTCATGGAATGCGGCGGCGTGGCTTCCTTGCCAAAGCCGATCCGTTTTCCGACCATCAGGCAGCCGACAAGGCCAGCAATGCCCGCATTGATGTGGACGACCGTGCCACCTGCAAAGTCAAGCGCGCCCTTGCCGAACAGATAGCCCCAATCGCCAGGCTGGTTGGGCTGGAAATCGGGCCCTGCGAAGTACCAGACCATATGTGCAATTGGGAAATAGACGATGGTGAGCCAGGCGACGACGAAAACCATCAACGCCGAAAACTTCACCCGCTCCGCAAAGGCACCGACGATGAGTGCAGGGGTGATGCACGCGAAGGTCATCTGAAAGATCACATAGGCATATTCGGGCAAGTAGACGCCATTGGAGAAAGTTGCCGCGAACGTCCCCGCATTCACGCCCTGCAAGAACGCCTTGGAAAGGCCGCCGACAAACGGGCTACCTCCGGTAAAGCTCATCGAATAGCCCCAGCCGACCCAGACCAACGATGCGACCGAGACGATCATGAAGACCTGCATTAACAGGCTAAGCATATTCTTGGTGCGCACGAGTCCGCCATAAAAGAGGGCGAGCGCAGGCACCGACATCAACAGCACAAGCGCCGATGAAATGAGCATCCACGCCGTATCACCCTTGTTGACCATGGCTGCGGTCGGCGTGAAGGCGGCAACGGCTGCGGGCGCGGCTTCCGCAACGACAGCAGTCGCGTTGCTCGCCGCTTCTTGGGCCCAAGCGGGCAGGGCAATCAACGCGGATCCAAGTCCGCCGGCCAGCCCGAATAAAATCTTTTTGGAAAACATGCTTCCCCCTGTTGTTCTAGAGTGCAACGCTATCGGTTTCGCCGGTGCGAATGCGCACCGCCTGAACCAGGTCGAGGACGAAAATTTTGCCGTCGCCGATCGCGCCGGTGTTGGCGCTTTGCTGGATGGCCTCGACAACGCGTTCGGAAAGATCGGATGCGCAGGCGACCTCGATCTTGATCTTGGGCACCATGTTGGTGCTGTATTCGGCGCCGCGATAGATTTCGGTCTGGCCCTTTTGGCGTCCGAACCCTTTGACCTCGGAAACGGTCATGCCTGAGACGCCGATTTCGCTAAGTGCGTCGCGGACGTCATCGAGCTTGAACGGCTTGATGATGGCAATGATGAATTTCAAAGCTGACCCCCTTTTTTTGTGTCCGGGGATTTCATTGCAAGGGCTGTGCCAGATTGGAGCTCAATTGCTGCACCGCAAAAAAGCTTAAGAAAGTTGGCGCGGAGCACTCGACGTGGAGCCTGAAAACGCCCGAATCCGGGGCAAATGCTTCTCTCTGCCTAATAATCAGGCAATTCAAACTCCTTGCAGGCTTGCGACAGTTGGTCTGGTTGGGCAAGGGTCGCTTATCGAAACTGAGTCTCGCGACATTTGAGAGGACCCTGCAATGCCAGAAGCCTATATTATCGACGCCGTTCGGACCCCACGTGGCGTTGGCAAGCCCGGAAAAGGTGCTCTGTCGCACTTGCATCCCCAACATCTGGCGGCAACGGTGCTAAAGGCGCTGAAGGATCGCAACAATCTCAACACGGCGGAGGTTGACGACATCATCTGGTCGACCAGTACGCAAAAAGGCAAGCAAGGTGGTGATCTTGGCCGGATGGCGGCGCTTGATGCAGGCTATGACATCAAGGCGTCGGGAATGACGCTCGACCGGTTTTGCGGCGGCGGAATCACGTCGGTCAATCTCGCGGCTGCGCAGGTCATGTCTGGTATGGAAGACCTTGTTATTGCCGGCGGGACCGAGATGATGTCCTATACGACAACGATGGCGGCCGAGGAACGCGAAGCGGGGATGCGGCCGATGGGCATGGGCTCTGGCAACCGTCATCTTCAGGATATCCATCCCCAATCGCATCAGGGCGTTTGTGGCGATGCGATTGCGGCGATGGAAGGGATCAGCCGCGAAGCCGTCGACGCGCTCGGGCTCGAGAGCCAGCGGCGTGCCGAAATTGCAATCAAGGAAGGCCGGTTCGCGAAGAGCCTGGTCACTGTCTATAATGAAGACGGTTCGGTCGCGCTTGATCACGAGGAGTTTCCGCGGCCACAGACAACGGCTGAGGGACTGGCGTCTTTGAAGGCGTCATTCAACGAGATTGCGGATATGTCGATCCAGCCAGATGGGCAGACCTTTCGGCAGTCCATTACCAAGGTATATCCTGAACTTGAATGGACAGGCGTGCATCATGCTGGCAATTCGTCGGGCGTGGTCGATGGTGCGGCGGCTATCCTGATCGCGTCCAAGGATTATGCCGACAAACATGGGCTGAAGCCGCGCGCGCGGATTGTAGCAACCGCCAATATCGGCGATTGCCCGACGCTGATGCTCAATGCGCCGGTTCCGGCTGCACGAAAAGTGCTGGCCAAGGCTGGGCTTACCCCTGACGACATAGATCTTTGGGAAATCAACGAGGCCTTTGCGGTCGTCGCCGAAAAATTCATCCGCGACTTGAAGCTCGATCGTGACAAGGTGAACGTCAATGGCGGGGCCTGCGCACTTGGCCATCCGATTGGAGCGACCGGTTCGATCCTTATCGGCACTGTCCTTGACGAACTCGAACGCCGGGACCTCAAGCGCGGTCTCGTCACGATGTGCGCTGCTGGCGGAATGGCACCCGCAATCATCATCGAGCGGGTGTAGCGATTTTCGCCTCAGCTGAACGCGTCGCCCCTGTGCAGGGGTGACGCGTTCAGCCAATCTCATCCTTCGAATACCAGCGCACGATAAGCGCGGGGAGGAAAAGCAGGCTCAGAATCATCGAACTGACGAGCCCGCCAAGGATCACCATTGCCATTGGGCCCTGCACCTCGCGTCCCGCCTGACCGGCTTCGAACGCAAGCGGCGCGAGGCCAAGCGCCGTGACGAAGGCCGTCATCAAGATGGGCGTCACACGCTCGCGGGTTGCGCGCAGGACCGTGTCGAGGGTCCATGGAGCGCCTTCGCGATTGACCAGGTGGTCGACATGCGACAGCAGCAAAATGGCATTGCGCGCCGAAATGCCGAACAGCGTCACAAAACCGACCAGCGCACCGAGCGAGACGACGCGGCTTTCAAAGGCCACCGCCAGCACACCGCCAGCGAGCGCGAACGGAGCACCAGCAAGAACCAGTAGCGCCGGACGCAGGCCGAATGCGAGCATCAACAGCGCAACAATCGCGATTGCCGCAACGCCAACATTCAGCGCAATTTGGCGGAAGGCGGCGGCTTGCCCTTCGGCCGCGCCACTGAAAGAAAGATAGACACCGGCGGGCAATCTGACTTTCGCCGCGATTGCCTGCCGGGCATGGGTGACATAGCCTGTAATATCGCTGCCCGTCGGATTGACCGTCACCACTTGGCGCCGCTGGCCACCTTCGTGAATGATGGACGCTCGCCCGTCTTCCAGTCTCAGGGTCGCGACATCCGACAAGCGGACACCGCCGCCGCCAGACCGGACCAGCACGTCACCGACGGATTCCGGATCCCGCCGCAATTCCGGGGGAAGGGTGATGACGACGTCTGTTGTCCTGTCGGCCTGATTGGCCTGTGCGGCGAGATGCCCTTGAAACGCCATTTCGATCGCATCATTCGCGTCCCCGGCGCTGACGCCGCGCACGGCCATGCGTGCCGGATCAAGCCCGACCCGCAGGACGGGGGTGCCTGTCGCTGCCTTGACTTGCACGTCCGCAGACCCGGGAACCTGCCTGACTGCGGCCGCAACCTGTTCTGCCACGCGGTCAAGCATGTCCAGATCGCCGCCGTAAATGCCGATCGAGACAGCGGCGGTTTCGCCGGACAGCGATTCGCCGATCCGGTCACCCAGAAATGTAAGAGTCTCGCTCTGTATGGCTGGGTAGCTGTCAAGGACCGCGCGGATCTGCTGCTGCGCTGCATCCTCGCCTGCGCCATCGACATTCTTGAGGCGAACATGGAATTCGCTGCGGTTGGGCCCCCATGTGTCTTCTCCGGCCTCGGCCCGACCGATTTGCTGCTCGACTGTGGCGACTTGAGGAATGGCAAGCAGATCCCGCGAAATGCGCGCGCCGGTTGAACGCATCCAGTCAAGCGACGCGCCGGTTGGCCCGGCCACCCC
>JANLQV010000366.1:0-7643 GCA_031368025.1 Sphingomonadales bacterium
TGGTCGCAAAACACAAGGATAAGGGAGTGCCGGCAAGAGTTTCCTCATTTGGGTATAAAATGACAATGCGTCGCTGAAGGACGCAACACAGGCAGTTGTTACGGCGGCGGCGGCGCTCGGCGACGTCCATGCGCTCGTCGCGGGCAATGGCTGTTCTGCGGTGGCCGATCAGGCCTCGAAAATCGCGGGTGTCTCCAAAGTGCTGCTCGCCAATGATGCCGCCTTTGCGAACGGCCTCGCTGAAAACGTAGCTCCACTGATTGCGGGCCTGATGGCCAATTATGACGCGTTCCTCGCGCCTGCCACCTCGCACGGCAAGAACATCGCACCGCGCGTTGCGGCCCTGCTTGACGTGATGCAGATCAGCGACATCCTCTCGGTCGAGAGCGCCGACACTTTCACCCGGCCGATCTATGCTGGCAACGCGATCGCCACTGTCCAGTCCGTCGATGCCAAAAAGGTCATCACCGTGCGCGGCACATCCTTTGCCAAGGCTGAAACCGAAGGCGGCTCGGCATCGATCGAAGCGGTTGCAGGTACTGGTGATTCGGGTCTGTCCAGCTTTGTCGGCGCTGAAATCGCCAAGCTCGAACGCCCCGAACTGACGAGCGCCAAGATCATCGTCTCCGGCGGCCGTGCCCTCAAGGATGCCGAGACTTTCCGGCAAGTTATCTTCCCGCTCGCCGACAAGCTTGGTGCCGCGGTCGGCGCCAGCCGCGCCGCAGTCGATGCCGGCTATGTCCCCAGTGATTATCAGGTCGGCCATACCGGCAAGATCGTCGCCCCTCAAATCTATGTCGCCATCGGCATTTCAGGCGCGATTCAGCATCTTGCGGGCATGAAGGACAGCAAGACGATCATCGCGATCAACAAGGATGAGGATGCGCCAATCTTCCAGGTGGCAGACATCGGGCTTGTGGCCGATCTGTTCAAGGCTGTGCCGGAGTTGGTGGAGAAGCTCTGACCTAACTGCAATGCTAGACCAACGTTCCTGAAATCTGAACCACATCCGTCATGCTGAACTTGTTTCAGCATCCATGCCTCCCAATTGCCGGTCGGACCCGGTGAGGCATGGACCCTGAATCAAGTTCAGGGTGACGATTCACATTTCACGCAACTTGCTCTAGAAATTGTGAAAAGGGGTGGCTTCGGTCGCCCCTTTTTTTGTGCCAGCTTTCTTGTGCGCTGCATCCAAAAGAAGTGCGGGAACCATAGTGCCTGCGTTAGCAAATTGCATTTTGGTTCAAAGGATGTTCAGCATGAAATTCTCGATCGGATTCGCGGTCGCGGTGTCCGCCGCCCTGGCAACACCCGCTTTTGCGCAGGCGGGCGATAAGGCGTTTGATGGCCCCTATGTCGGTGTTTCAGTCGGCGGGGCCTTTCAAGGTAGCGATAGCGGCTCGACTATCCTGTTCGATGCCAATGCCGACGGAAAATTCGGCGATACGGTGCTGACGACTACCGGTGCGAACGCCTTCTCTCCCGGATTCTGCGGAGGGGCTGCGAAGACGAGCGCGCCATCTGGCGGCTGCCGAAGCGACAAGGATGGCGTCGATTATGCCGCCCGCGTCGGGTTTGACAAGCAATTCGGCAAGATGGTGATCGGGGGCGTTTCCGAATTCGGCAAAATCTCAAAACTAAGCGACAGCGTATCGGCCTTCAGCCTAACCCCGGCGAGCTTTACACTAACGCGCAAGATCAAATTCGATGGCCGGATCGACGTGCGCGGTGGCTATGTCATTGTCAATAAGACGCTGATTTACGGAGTGGGCGGATTTTCATTCGCGCGCGTTAGAAACGAATTCACTTCTATCGGTGCCAATTTTAGCGGCACTACAGACAATGGATTTCGCACTGCAAAGGGATACAATGTGGGCGGAGGTGTCCAGCACAAGATCACCTCGCACGTCTCGGTCGGTCTGGAATATCTCTTCACCGCTCTGCGCGACCCCAAATACCGCTTGAGTGTGTTGGGCCTGGATCCCACTCCGCCGGCGGGTGGCGGTGGCGCACCACCTCCCGGCGGCGTCGGTAGCCGGGCGGCAGCGCAAACACTCGTCTTCAGGCGGGGCGACGATCACTTCCGCTACCAATCCGTCCGCGCAACGGTGACCTTCGGCTTCTGATGGGGACCTTTGGGGGCGGCGATGTCCGCCCCCAATTCTATGGCACCACTCCCCGCAAACTTCGCAGGCTGGTTCGGCCATCCCACCTGTGTTAGCCTATGCCCTGTCTAAAGGGGAGGGCACCGCACATGGCCACGCAGTCCACACATCAGGAGCATATCCGCCGCGAGCATATGTTCTTCACCGGCATGGCGGTGCTTTTTCTGGCAACCGTGTTCGCCGGGTTCGCACCCACTTATTACCTGCTCAATCAACTGCACGGCACACTCGCAAGCGGGCAATCCGGTGGCTCAAACCTGACGCCGCTCGTGCATGTTCACGCGATCGCCTTTTCGGCGTGGATGCTGCTGTTCGTCGCACAGACCACGCTGATCGCAACGGGCCGGGTGAGCTGGCATCGCACGCTGGGGATTGTCGGCGCCTTGCTCGCCGTCGCGATGGTCGTGCTCGGTTTGATGGTGGCGGTCGAAGGTTCGCGCCTCGGCCATCGCCCACTTATGGTCGACAAATACACTTTCCTGATCATTCCGATCGTCAACGCGCTGATGTTCGGCACATTCGTTGCCGCGGGCATCTGGGTCCGGTCACGTTCGGCCTCTCATAAACGCTTCATGTTGCTTGCGACGCTTTCTCTTCTGACGCCCGCAATCGTCAGAATGGATTTGCCAGTCGTTCCGCCGGGGCCAATCGGCGCATTTATCGTCAACGACGTCCTTCTTCTGGCGGCCTGGGCGTGGGACTGGTTCAGCAATGGCCGCATCCACCGCGTCCTTCTATGGGGTGGCATCGCGTTCATCGCCTCCCAGCCACTGCGAATCCTGTTCGCACAAACCGACCTTTGGGTGACATTCGCCAAAGGACTGATTGGCTAGAGCCTGATCGGGGAGTATGTGTGAAGGTCAATATCTCTGCCATTCTGTCTTATGAGATACCGGAGCCAGCCGATATTCTGCTGGCGATCGAGGCCATTCCGATGCCTGACCAGCCGTTGCTGGAAGACCTGCTGACGGTTGATGGCAGCGGGCCGTTGACCCCGGTTAACGGGATGGACGGACTTGGCCGCCGCGTCTGGTTTCGGGCGAGCGGGAAGCTGGACATCGCCTACACCGCGACCGTTTCGATCGAGCGCATGGCCACCAGCATTGCCGGCCGGAATCCGCCACCGCATGCGCAATTGCCAAACGCCTATATCCCCTATCTGATGCCCAGCCGCTATTGCCCGTCTGACCAGCTTGAGACGTTCGTCCGCACCCGCTTCGACGCGCCTGACAAGGGCACGCTGATCATGCAGATGACTGACTGGATCCATCAGAGCATCGCCTATGTTTCTGGGAGTTCGGGCTTCCGGACCACGGCATGCGACACGTTCCTCAGCCGCACGGGCGTCTGCCGCGATTTCGCCCACCTGCTGATCGCGTTCGCCCGCGCGGCGGACATTCCCGCGCGCATGGTTTCCGCCTATGCGCTGGGGATCGAACCGCCCGATTTCCATGCGCTGGTTGAGGTCTATCTCGACGGTCGCTGGCACCTGGTCGATCCCACGCGGCTAGCACCCGAAGAAAATGTCGTGCGAATCTGCGTGGGCCGCGACGCGACCGATATCGGCTTCATGACAATCTTCGGGACGGCGTGGATGCTGTCGCAGTCGGTGATGGTTGTCGCTGCTTAAGAGCCAGAACCAATGGACAAAGCGTAGATCCCGCCCGCGATCAACCCAGCCGCGCCGAACAGTGGCAGCGCCGCGACAAACCCGGCGCGCACCCCGCCCAGCACAACAACCAGCAGTGATTTGAGCAAAGTGTTCACAAGAATTGGCAGCGAAAGGATGATGCCGAGTTGCGAAAGCGACAGCGTTTCGCGTGGCAATGTCGTCGTCATGATCACCGCCGCGTCGACATCATAAAGCCCGGTCAGCCCGACGAGCACCGTCATTCCTTGTGCGCCATAGCGTTCGATCGTCCAGCGCGCGGCAATGATGATGACGCCGACCAGGGCGGCAAAGCCAACCGCAGGCCAGAAATCGAATGGGTTGCGCGGCGAAACCACGCCGCTGCCCTGCGTCCGGTCTGCCCGATAGACGGCGACAATGGCATAGAGCACCCCAAAAGCTGCCGCCGCACCAATCCCGGTTGCGAACACGCCCAAAGCGTCGGGCATCAACACCGTGCACAAGATCAGGACACGAAGCGGCATCATCGCGCTGGCGGCGGCGATCGCGGCGTTCAAGGTGGTGCGATCCTCGCTCTCGTGTCGAAGTCGCCGCGCGAGTTCGGCCGTCACCGCGGTCGAGGAATAGGTCGCGCCGATGGCGGCAGCGAGGATCGTCCCGCGCGTGCTGCCAAAACGTTTGGAGGCCCAATATCCCGCGAACGACAGCCCCGTCACGAACACCACGACCAGCCACAGCATCCGCGGGTTGAGCGCGTCATAAGGGCCAATATTACGGTCGGGCAGCAGCGGCAGGATGACGAGCGCAATCGCGCCGAATTGCGCCGCCGCCTGCATGTCGCGCGCGCTGAGCATCTGGAGCGAGACATGGAGCTTTTCACGCATCGACAGGATCAGTACGGTCGCGCCGCTCGCGACCAGTGCCTCGCGCGCAAAGCCGATGGTCGCAAGAAGCCCGAACAGCACCGCCAATATCCCGACCACCGCTTCGGTCGCGGAGACATTGTCCACCTCACCGGCCAGCCGCGCGCGATGGGCAATCAGAAGCGCAAGAATCAGCCCTGCCAGCCCGATCATGCCGAAAACCAGCGACAGCCCGTTCGCGATCAACCCGCAAACGCCGCCGCCCAGCCCGAGCAGGGCATGGGTGCGGATCCCGGCCACCCGACCGCCCGGGGCCGTGTTCCGCTGCCGCCAGCCGCGCTCAACCCCAATCAACAGCCCGATGCCGGTCGCCAGCGCAATCGCATAAACCGGCTCAAGCGGCGTCGCACCCATCATGTGCGCTTTCCCGGCCCGGCCCAACGCAGCAGCGCATACCCCGTCACCGCCGCGATCAGTGAGCCCGCCAGCACACCGATCCGCACGTCATCGCCCAGCGCCGGGTCGGCGAACGCAAGACCTCCGATAAACAGGCTCATCGTGAAGCCGATGCCGCAGAGCAGGGAGACGCCATAAATCTGCGTCCAGCTTGCATGGGCGGGTTTGGCCGCGAATTTGAGCTTTACCGCCAGCCAAACGCTGCCGAAAATGCCCGCTTGTTTGCCAAGGAACAGCCCGAGTGCAATGCCCAGCGGCAGCGCGCCCAACCCATCGGCGCCGCGTAACGCCACCCCGGCATTGGAGAAACCGAACAGCGGCACAATCGCCCAGGCGACCGGCCTTTGAAGCCAATGCTCAAGCCGGTGGAGCGGAGAATTTTCGGCGTCGGGCGCCCCGGGCGCAGGTTTGATCGGGATCATCAGCGCGGCCAGCACGCCCGCAATCGTCGGATGTACGCCCGAGTGCAGCACAGCGAGCCAGAGCACCGCGGCCAGCGCCAGATACCAACGCAGCCGCACCACCCCCGCTCGACCGATCCCATACATGGCACCCATGATGATGAGCGCCGCCAGCAGCGCCGCGCCGTTGATCGCATCGGTATAGGCCAGCGCGATGATCGCGACGGCGCCCATATCATCGACAATCGCGACGGTGGTGAGGAAGAGCTTGAGCGAGGTCGGGGCGCGGCTGCCGAGCAATGCCAGCACGCCGATCGCAAAGGCAATGTCGGTCGCCGCCGGGATCGCCCAGCCGCGGGCCAGCGCCGGGTTGCCGTGCGTCACCGTCAGATAGACCAAAGCGGGCACGATCATCCCCGCCGCTGCCGCGATCACAGGCAGGCGCCGGTCGGCCCAGGTCGAAAGATGGCCGTCGACAAACTCGCGCTTGATCTCCAGCCCGACAAGCAGGAAAAACACCGCCATCAACGCGTCGTTGATCCAGTGCTGCACCGAGAGCGGCCCGGCCTTCACATGGAGCAGATGGAAATAGTCCTGCGCCCACGGGCTGTTCGCCACCAGCATCGCCAGTGCCGCTGCGGCCATCAGCAGGATGCCACCCGCCGCTTCGCTTTCGAGAAACTCGCGAAGCGCTGAACGCGGTGTGGGGCGATTCGCCGTCATCCGATAAATATAACCATATCAGTTCCTATTTTCAAAAAAAAAAGAACAAAATAGGAAGTAAATAGGAGATCTCCCGATGCCGTATTGTTCAAGCCAATCCCCTATCGCACGGTAAACCGAGACTGATCCACGACATGCCCAGACGGATCGATCAGCGCGAGTTGATGCACCCCCGGCCCGGCCAGAATCATTGGCGCGCTCGCCGCGTCGCCAAGGTCGCGGCGGTCAAGGGTCAGCCGGTGGCCAGTCACTTCGCCCGTTACCGCGAAACCGAGCCTCTGCCGGTCGATGGGAATATCGGGATCAAGCGCATAGACGCTGCCCGAAACGGGGTTGGTAATGCGCGGGCGGCGGGCGGCGGCGGGCGCGGCAATCTGGACGGATTGGGCTGTGCCTTTGAGGAAATATTCCTGACGCGGAGATTCGATATTCCCCGCAAAACTGACCGGGTGCGCCTCGACACCAGACGGCATCGCAGGCGCCCGGCCCGGCGCGTGGGCATGGAGCGCGATCATGACGTCACGCCAGACCGGGGCGGCCCCGCTCGTGCCCGAAACCGCCTTCATGCTATCCCCTTCCAGATTCCCGATCCACACCGCGACGGTGTAGCGATCCGACCAGCCGACGCACCAATTGTCGCGCATCGCCTTGGACGTGCCGGTCTTCACCGCCGCCCAGAAGGGAAGCTTCAGCGCGCTGTCCAGCCCGAACGTCCCGGCGCGGGCCTGCGGGTCGGAGAGGATCGAGCCGATGAGCCAGCTTGCCTGTTCGGACAGCACCCGGCGCGGCTGGACATGCGGATCGCTCGCCCTGAGCCGGAGCGGCGACCAACGCCCCCCAAGCGCAAAACTGCGATAGGCGGCGGCTTGTTCGAGCAGCGTCACCTCCGCCGATCCCAGCGCGAGCGAGAAGCCGTAATATTGGCCATCCTCGGTCAATCCCCGATAACCGGTATCCCAGAGCCGGTCGCGGAACGCCTCGGTTCCGGCAATCACCAGCGTCCGCACGGCGGGCACATTGAGCGATCCCGCAAGTGCCGAGCGCACCGAGACCGGGCCCTTGAAGGCATGATCGTAATTCTGCGGCACATACAGCCCCGACGCCGTGTCGAGCTGGACGGGTGAATCGTCGAGGATCGAGGCGGGGGTCAGATACCCGCGCTCCATCACCATCCCATAGAGAAAGGGCTTGAGCGTCGACCCGGCCTGACGATAGGCATCGGCCCCGTCGACCGCCGCCGCGGTCGATCCACCACCAACCCCGCCAACATAGGCCAGCACATCGCCGGTCGCGTTATCAACCACCACCACCGCCCCGTCACGCGCCCTCGCGCTGCCCAGTCCAAGCAACTGACGGCGCAGGGCAATCGTCGCCATCGCCTGAATATCGCGATCGAGCGTGGTTG
>JANLQV010000407.1:0-6399 GCA_031368025.1 Sphingomonadales bacterium
GGTTGCGGTGATCGCGACCGAGGATGACCGGACAAGGATGATCGCCAGCCGCATCAACCACAGGCTCATGCGGGTGTCGTCGAAGCAGGTGGGTGACCAGTCACGCTGGCCGTCGTTGCAGGGGCCGCACAATGCCCAGAATGTTGCAGCGGCGCGGGCTGTCGCCGAAGTGCTCGGCATCAAGGCGGCGACGATCGAGGAAGGTTTGCTGACTTATCCGGGGCTGCCGCACCGGATGGAGCGGGTGCGCGAATTGGGTGGCGTCCTTTACGTCAATGACAGCAAGGCCACCAACCCGACATCGACTGCGCCAGCGCTGGCGGCCTATCCCGCGATCCACTGGATTCTCGGCGGGCGGGCCAAAGCCGATGAACTTGATGCCTGTGCGCCGTATTTCGATCATGTCCGCGCGGCCTATACAATTGGTGAGGCCGGGGCGATGTTTGCGAAGATATTGAGGGACCGGATGCCGGTATCCGAATGCGTATTCCTTGAAGAGGCTGTGCGGCAGGCGAGCGATGCGGCGGTCGCGGGTGAAACAGTGCTGCTGTCTCCCGCTTGCGCATCGTTTGATCAGTTCCGTGATTTCGAAGCGCGCGGCGATGCGTTCCGCGCCGCAGTGGAGGCCCTGGCATGACGGCGGTTGCATCCCACAAAAAGGGCAGGGTGGTCGCGCGGTTGGGCCGGGGTGACCGGTCTCCGCTCGGTATGTGGTTCTGGGAGATTGATCGGGTTCTTTTGCTGCTGGTCACCATTCTCCTGTCGATCGGATTGATAGCGGTTGCGGCGGGATCGCCTGCGGCAGCGGCACGCTATTCCGGCGCGAACCTGACGATCTCCCCGCTCGCATATTTCTGGAAGCAACTCATCTGGGTCACGCTTGGCCTGCCGGTCATGATCGGATTTTCGATGTTGCCGCAAAATGTGGCACGACGCCTTGCGCTGGCTGGTGCGGCGTTTTTCAGTGTGTTGCTCGCTTTCGTTCCGATCATCGGCAATGAGGTCAATGGATCGTCGCGCTGGATCGGCTTCGGCTTTGCGCAATTCCAGCCATCAGAATTCCTCAAGCCGTTCTTCATCGTGGCGATGGCATGGATCCTGTCGCTCAAGGCGCATGATCGCACGCTGCCGGTCGTGCCGATTACCGGTCTATTGACCGCGATCGTCGCGGCGCTCCTGATGATGCAGCCTGATTTTGGCCAGACGATCGTTTTCTGCACGGTGTGGCTGGCGCTGATGCTCATCTCGGGAATGCCGATGCGGATGATGGGCGCGATGGGCGGGCTCGGCTCGCTGGGGATTGTGGCTGCCTATTTCCTCTATCCGGTCGCGAAAACGCGGATCAACAATTTCCTGTTCGCCGATGGCGATACCTATCAGGTGGATCAGGCCCATGCGACGCTGACCGCAGGGGGATTTTTCGGAACGGGGCCGGGCGGCGGCGAAAAGAAGTTTCACCTGCCCGAAGCGCATACCGATTATATTTTCTCGGTGATTGGTGAGGAGTTCGGCCTGATCGCCTGCATGGCGATTGCGGCATTGTTCCTCGCCATTGCCGTTCGCGTGTTCGTGAAATTGCTTGACGAGGAAGACGCCTTTCTCGTCTACGCCTCGGCAGGGCTGGCGACCCAGTTTACGGTGCAGGCGTTCATCAATATTGCTGTCAATATCGGTATTGCACCATCCAAGGGCATGACCCTGCCGTTCATCAGCTATGGCGGATCGTCGATGATCGCGCTTTCGATGGGCTTCGGCTTGCTCCTCGCCTTTACCCGCAAAAACCCTTATCTGCTGCGCTCTCCTTATGTTGTGAAATGGAGCAGCCGATGAGCGTATCGCGCCACTTCGTTCTCGCCGCGGGTGGCACTGGCGGGCACATGATGCCGGCCCATGCGCTGGCCACCGAACTGGTTGCGCGTGGGCACCGTGTTGCACTGGTGACGGACGCACGCGGCGCAAGAATTCCCGGGCTGTTTGACGATGTGCAGACTCATATCCTTCCGGCAGGACGGATCACCGGGAACCCGCTCAGTTGGCCCGGCGGTGTGCGGGCGATCCTGTCTGGCCGGGGCATGGCACGCAGGCTCTATGAAGCATTTGAGCCGTCGGCCGTGATTGGCTTTGGCGGCTATCCGGCTTTCCCCGCACTTTCTGCGGCACATTCGGCAGGGATTCCGACGGCTGTGCATGAACAGAATGCCGTGCTGGGACGGGTCAACCGGCTGGTTGCGAACCGGGTCAAGGCGATTGCGACGGCCTATCCCGATGTTGAACGGATTACCGCCCGAAATCTGGACAAGGTTCATCTTGTCGGCAACCCGGTGCGTGAGGACGTGCTGGCATTGCGAGACAGGCCCTATCCGATGCTCGATGGCGACAGCGTTTTTCGCGTGCTGGTTGTTGGCGGCAGTCAGGGCGCGAATATCCTGTCCGAGGTTGTCCCCGATGGCCTCGCAATGCTCCCCGAAGCGCTGCGCCGCAGATTGCAGGTGACGCAGCAATGCCGCGTTGAAGACATTGATGCGGTGCGGGCGCGCTACAGGGCGCTGGGCATTCCGGCGGACCTTGCGACCTATATGACGGATATCCCCGAGCGGCTGGCCTGGACGCATCTTGTGATCGGGCGCGCAGGCGCATCGACGGTCGCAGAACTGACCGCCGCTGGGCGTCCAGCGATTCTTGTGCCGCTGCCCAGTGCGACCGATGACCACCAGACCGCTAATGTCCGCGAGATGGTTGGGGCGGGTGGTGCACGTTCGATACGGCAGGACCGGTTTACGCCGGTCGAACTGGCCAAGCAGATGCAGAAGCTGGGGCTTGATCCGCAAGGCTTGGCCAATGCTGCCCGGGCTGCCTGGAATTGTGGCCGGCCGAACGCAACCAGGGATCTTGCGGACCTGGTCGAAAGCCTTGGCCGCACGCCCGTTGTCGATGGCCTGCGCGCGGACAATTGGAACCCTGCCGCCAGTCTAGCGGGAGCCACTGCATGAAGGGTGTCGCAACAGAAATCGGGACGATCCATTTCATCGGCATTGGTGGCATCGGCATGTCTGGCATTGCCGAAGTGATGCACAATATGGGTTACAGGATACAGGGTTCGGACCTTTCGGAAGGCTATGTCGTCGAAGGCCTGCGCGCGCGTGGCATCAAGGTCATGATTGGTCATGACGCTGAAAATCTTGGTGACGCGGCGGTGGTGGTCACGTCGACCGCCGTCAGTCGCAAGACCAATCCCGAGGTCGAAGCCGCGTATGAGCGCCGCATCCCCGTGGTCCGCCGCGCCGAGATGTTGGCCGAACTGATGCGGCTCAAATCGACGGTCGCGGTTGCGGGCACGCACGGCAAGACCACGACGACCTCGATGATCGCGGCGCTGCTTGATGCGGGCGGGGTCGATCCCACCGTGATCAATGGCGGGATCATCAACAGCTATGGTTCCAACGCGCGACTGGGCGATGGCGAGTGGATGGTCGTGGAAGCCGATGAAAGCGACGGCTCCTTCTTGCGCCTCGACGGGACAATCGCTGTCGTGACCAATATCGATCCCGAACATCTCGATCATTATGGCGATTTCGAAGGGGCCAAGGCGGCCTATGTCGAGTTCATCGAGAATGTGCCTTTTTACGGCGTCGCCATTCTTTGCCTCGACCATCCCGAAGTGCAGGCGATCCTGCCGCGCATCCGTGACAGGCGGATCATGACCTATGGCTTTTCCGCGCAAGCCGATGTGCGCGGGGACAATGTGACCCCGGTGCCGGGCGGCAATCGCTTCGACGCGGTGGTGCGCTCGCGCGACGGTTCGAGTCGGATGATCGAAGGGATCGAGATGCCGATGCCCGGCCGGCACAATGTCCAGAATGCGCTGGCGGCGGTTGCGGTTGCGCTCGAAATGGGCATTGAAGATGCGACGATCCAGTCGGGCTTTGCCAAGTTCGGCGGGGTCAAGCGCCGCTTCACCAAGGTGGGCGAAGTGGATGGCGTGGCGATCATCGATGATTATGGCCATCATCCGGTTGAAATCCGCGCTGTTCTTGCTGCGGCTCGCGAAGGCGCGACTGGCCGGGTGATCGCGGTCGTCCAGCCACACCGTTATTCGCGGCTCGGCAATCTGATGGACGATTTCCAGCAGGCCTTCAACGATGCCGACATTGTTTATGTAACGCCGGTCTATGCGGCGGGCGAATTGCCCGTCGAAGGGGTTGATGCCGATGCGCTGGTCAGGGGGCTGAAACAACGCGGGCATCATGCAGCTTCCGAGATTTCCGATGCTGCAGCTTTGGCCGATGAACTGGCGACCATCGCGCAACCTGGTGATCAGATCGTCTGCCTTGGTGCGGGCGATATTACCAAATGGGCAGCGGGTCTCGCTGACGCGATGAGGGCGGCGCGGGCATGAGCGGGGCTGACACCATCTCGCGCGTCCGTGGCAAACTGACCGCCAGCGCGCCGTTGGCGCCGCTTGTCTGGTTCAAATCGGGCGGGCGGGCCGAATGGTTGTTCGAACCCGCAGATGTCGAGGACTTGCAGGATTTTGCGCGTGAGCTTGATCCCGCCATATCGCTCTGGCCGCTGGGTCTCGGCTCGAACCTGATCGTCCGCGACGGCGGCGTCTCGGGCGTGACCGTGCGTCTCGGCAAGCCGTTTGCCAAGGTCGAAAAAGTTGACGATGTGACGATCCGTTGCGGCGGCGGAGCATCCGGCATCCTCGTTTCGAGCAATGCCCGTGACGCCGGGATTGCGGGGCTCGAATTTTTGCGCGGGATACCGGGGACGGTCGGCGGCTTCGTTCGCATGAATGGCGGGGCATATGGTCGCGAAGTCTGTGACATTCTGATCGAGGCCGATGTCGTCCTCCGCTCGGGCGAGCGTGTGACATTGCCGCTCGCGCAACTGGGCTATACCTATCGTCATTCCGAACTGCCCGAAGGCTGTGTCGTGGTCGGTGCAACTCTTCGCGGCCAGCCGGGCGAACCCGCGATCATCGGTGCGGAAATGGATCGCATTGCCGCCGAACGCGAAGCTTCACAACCGCTGCGGAGCAAGACCGGCGGATCGACCTTCAAAAATCCGCAAGGCCATAAGGCGTGGCAGTTGGTCGATCAGGCTGGGTGTCGCGGGTTGATGGTGGGCGGGGCGCAGGTCTCGGAAAAGCACACCAATTTCCTGCTCAATCTCGGTGACGCGACCAGCGCCGAAATTGAGGCACTGGGCGAGGAAGTGCGGCGGCGCGTCAAGGCGAAGTCAGGCATCGAACTGGAATGGGAAATACAGCGCGTGGGAGAAGTAAGGTGAGCGGGCTGGTGCATGTCGTAGTGTTGATGGGTGGCTGGTCAGCGGAACGCGAAGTTTCGCTTGTCACCGGTGCCGGCGTTGCCGATGCGCTTGAGCGCAAGGGCTATCGTGTCACGCGGATAGACATGGGGCGAGACATTGCCGCGCGGCTGGCCGAAGCCAAACCGGATGTCGTCTTCAATGCGCTTCACGGGACGCCGGGCGAAGACGGCTCGGTGCAGGGCATGATGGATTTGATGGGGATCAAATACACCCATTCGGGCATGGCCACCTCGGTGATTGCGATTGACAAGGTGCAGACCAAGCAAGCGCTGGTGCCCTATGGCATCCCGATGCCAGGCGGGCAGATTGTAAAGAGTGCGACGATCCACGAACGCGATCCGCTGGAACGCCCTTATGTTTTGAAACCGGTCAATGAAGGATCGTCGGTCGGCGTCGCGATTGTCACCGATCAGGGCAATTACGGCAATCCGATCGGGCGCGATGTGAAGGGGCCGTGGCAGGAGTTCGACGAACTGCTGGCCGAGCCGTTCATCCGCGGGCGCGAACTGACGGTTGCTGTCCTCGGTGATCGGGCGCTGGGCGTAACCGAACTCCAGCCCAAAAGCGGCTTTTACGATTATGACGCGAAATATACCGATGGCCTGACGCTTCATATCTGCCCGGCGCAAATCCCTGAGGACGTTTCGGATGCGATGATGGGCTATGCGCTCAAGGCGCACCGGGTGCTGGGCTGCAAGGGGGCCTCGCGCTCCGATTTTCGCTGGGATGACCAAAAGGACGTGGAGGGTATTTTCCTGCTTGAGATTAACACCCAACCGGGCATGACCCCGCTCAGCCTTGTGCCGGAACAGGCCAAATATGCGGGCATCTCCTATGACGATCTCGTCGACGGCCTCGTGAAGGAAGCGTTATGAGCAGTGCGGCAACCGTAAAGCGCGGGGGCAAGCGTCCGGTGGTCAAGGCCCGTTCGCGCAAGGCTGCGCCGAAAAAGGCGTCGACCTGGTCGAAAGCCCGCAAGGCCATGCCGTTCAAGCAGGATTCGATTGATCGCTTCGTCACCTGGTCGATGGTCGGCATGGTTGGTTTCGCCGCGGTGGGCGTGGC
>JANLQV010000412.1:0-2759 GCA_031368025.1 Sphingomonadales bacterium
CGCCTGCATGTTCGAGTTCATAGACCGCCGCCGGGGCCTCACGCACCATATATTCGATCGCGTCCTGATCGCCGAGCCAGTCGGACCCCTTGACAGTGTCATACATATGCCAGGTCCAGTGATCCGGGCTGTTATTGCCCAGGCTGGCAGCAATCCCGCCCTGCGCGGCCACCGTGTGCGAACGCGTCGGGAAGACTTTGGTGATGCAGGCCGTGCGCAGACCCGCCTCAGCCGATCCCATCGTGGCGCGCAAGCCCGATCCGCCCGCGCCGACAACGACGGTATCATAAGTGTGATCAATGATCTTGTAGCTGTCCGTCGACATCAGGCTGGTGTCCCTGCAAAGGCGATTTTGAAGATGGCGAACAGCGCGAAACCGCCCGCGCCGAACGTCCAAAGGTGAAGCAGGCCAAGCGTCACGACGCGCATCCCGCCATGGACATAATCCTCAATCACGACTTGCAACCCGATCCGGAAATGCCAGCAGACGTTGATCACGAGCAGCGTCATCAGCACGGCGGAAAGCGGCGAGGCCAGCCAGGTGACAACCGTCTTGTGTTCAAGGTTCGGTAGCCACAGCAGCGAAAACAGGAACCACAGAACCAGCAGGATATTGCCCAGCGCAGTCACGCGTTGCAGCCACCAATGATGCGATCCGCTTTTGGCCGACCCCAGGCCACGAACCTGACCCAATCCCGTTCCGCTGCCCATCGCTTAAAGACCCTTCCAGAAAATGAGGAGCCAGGCCCCGCCGGTCAGCACCACAGAGGCGATGATCGTGGCCCAGGCCCAGGCGCGATTGGTGTTCAGCTCAAAGCCCGCGCCCGCATCCATCACGAAATGGCGGAGACCGGCGCAAAGGTGGAAGAAGAAAGTGAAGGTCAGCCCGATGGCGACGACATATCCCGGCCAGTATTTGGCCCAGCTCATGAAGGTATCATAGGCAGCAACCCCGCTTGCCGCAGCAACAAGCCACCCGACCAGCGCGATCATCCCGACCGTCGCCAGCCCAACCCCCATCGCGCGGTTGAGGATCGAGACCGCCATGTGCGGCCCCCATTTGTAAACACTGAGATGCGGCGATAAAGGCCGCGCGGATGATCGCGCCATGCGTGCCCCCAAGGGTGGTTGAGACTGTATCCGCAACCTTTAGCGCAATGACCAAACCGTGCAACCGCGCGGTGGGCTTGTTTGTGATAGCGATGTTGAACAATCGGCACATGGAGTTGTCAGAAAACAGCCGTTCCTGTGCCGCACGTCAACGCGTTGGCTGATTTAACCCGCTTGAATGGTTGCAGCCGTCTCTTCGATGCTTCCGGCGACAAGGATCGAATCCCCGCCGACCAGACCAACTTTGGTCTGACCATTCTCATCCGTGCGCAGGTAAGCGACATTCGCCACGACCACCAGATAGTTGCCGCCGTGCGACTTGAGTAAAACGAACTTCATGATTGCGCCTCCTGAAGCCTGTTGCACTAGGGGCGATTGCTCTGTTTTCGGTTAACGTGCTTACTGCCAAATTGTTCTCAACCAGCACCGGTCACGCGGCGTCGGATGAGCGGTTGCCCCCAGAGCGATTTCGGGAATCGACTCCATTGCGGGCATTTTTCGGCGGCTTGATGATGCCTTCTTGCAGCCGCTGCGCTGGAATGCCATCATCTCTGCATGGGCCGTCTGATACTCGCTATTACTTTAATGATTGGAACGCTCGTCGTTCCGACCGCTCTCAACGCGAAGAACCTGCACGACCTCCCCAAGCGGATCGCCAAGCGTTGCGGCACTCCGCCTGAATGGGTTTCCGTTGCCGGTAAAGATGGCGTGCGTTTGCAGCCCCCACCCGACGCAGATTACTCTAAGGTAGATTGTATCCTTAAGGAACTTCAACCGACGAATGGCCTCAAGCTGGGCTTCATTGGGAATGAGGCTGATCCGAACCGGGTTCTAAGCCCTAGCTGGTCCTACATAGCAGCAGGCACTATTTCTGCATTGACGGCGTTAGCAGATGAAGTCCGGAAGGCAGGCTGGATCGCGGGGCCGCTCGCGAAAGCTGACGATGGATCCGGCTTCCTTCCCTTCCATACCCCAGAAGGTATGACCGAGGCGCAAGCGACGCCATTTGCAAACCGCGTCTGGAAGCATGAGGTAGGCGACATCACATTTGGACAGGCACCGTCCCGCAACGGCTCTGGTTACAATGGTGATTAAAGCGACTGCTTTTTGATCTTTCGCGCGGAGAGCAGATCATCTGCTAAGCACCATAACTGGCCACCACAGAACCCGCCGCACTTTGGCAACCGAAGCGCACTCTCCCTTGGCGACGAGTTTGAGCTTCTGCGTCGCAAAAGGGGAAGGCGGACCCGGCGCGCGATGGGGCGACACCGTGGCCCCGCCCACGCGCAACCCCGCCCGCGAGGGGCTGAGAACAAGATTATTCACGGTTCAAAGAACCCGAATCACCGACTCGGGCATGAGAATTATTCAAGAACATTTCCTACAATACAAGATAAACTTCCCAAATAGGATATAAAATAGGCGATTACGGCCCTTGATCGGCAGACATCCGGGCCGCAGAGAAGGACCATGACAATCCATATCCTCATCACAGGCGCCACGCGCGGGATCGGTGCTTCCATAGTGGAGCGCCTCGCTTCCGAAAACGTGAAACTGGTCGGCATGGGCAGCGCCGATGGCGACCTCGCCGATCCGGCCACGCCCGCGCGTCTTTGGGCTTCTGCCCTTGAACGGCTCGACGGGCGGAT
>JANLQV010000420.1:0-6670 GCA_031368025.1 Sphingomonadales bacterium
ATCATCAGCGGCAGCCGCCGTCCCAGACTGGATTTGATATTGTCGGACCATGATCCGACCACCGGATCGACCACGGCATCGAATGCCAGGCTCACCGCCAAGGCCGCGCCAACGAGCGTACCCGACAGGCCGAGAACAGCCGAATAGTAGAAAAAGATGAAAGCGATGGCCGCATCGAAACCGGCATTCTGGGCGGCTTGGCCAAGGCTGTATGCCAGCTTGACGGGGATCGACGGTTTGAGCGTTGGTAACGCCGTGACCGATCCGGACAGGTCTTCAATCGTCGCCATATTCCACCTTTCAATAATGCCACGTAATTTGCTTGATTCCGCAACCGGCAAAGACAGGCCTGATCGGCTCGGCGTCAATTGCAAAACGATGATGCCCCGAAAACTGCGCTAACGACCGAAGCAGTTCGCGGCTCCGGATCCAGAGACAAGCCGCAGGCCTAATGGTCATGATCTGCACTTGCGCTCAGAAACTCACGCACCGCGCAGAGAAAGCCATGAAAATTCTCGCGCCGGATGTTGTGGCCCGCACCCGTTATCTGGAGTGCTTTGGTCTGCGGGTTGATCCGCATTGCCTCTGCCGCGATATCCGGGGTGACGAGCCCTCCCCGCGCGCTTTCCCCATAAATCAGGAGCGTCGGCACGGATATCCCGGCGAGTGAATCCTGCCAAGGCGCAGGATAGTCTGGCATGGCTTCCGGATCGACTTGCCTCTTTCCTAAAGCCCATGCGGGAAACTCATCCTCATGCCAGCCGGGTGACAATCGCTTGCCCATTGCAACGATTCCGGCATCCGACAGCGATTGAAATTCCTCCACCTGCCGGCGGAATTTTTCCCGGCGGAGCAATGCTTCTGACCGCGCGGCAATCGGCAAGAGCGGGGGATCTTCGAGAATGACTTTCGATATGCGGTCGGGATTCGCATTGGCATAATCTGCGGTGGCCCGCGCACCCACCGAATGCCCCATTACCAGCGGCGATTCGAGGCCCAGCCCGTCAATTGCCTCGGCAATATCCTGCGCGGGATCGTTCGGCGCACCAACAGTCGTCCGCGAACTTGCGCCGTGCCCCCGCGCGTCGAGCATCACGATATCAAAGTCGCTTGCCAGTGCTGCCGCGACCCGGCTCCAGCACAAGCCGTTGTCCGTGAGGCCATGCGACAGCACCAGTGCAGGCCCGGTTCCGCCAGTCCGGTGAAAAGCCAAGTGTCCGCCGGTTATCGGCACCGTCCCTGACTGCCACGAACGCGCTACGGCTGCAATATCAGGCAGATCGCTCACCATGCATAGGCCTCTGGCGCAGTCCTGCCCAGCCGACGATACTTCACAGTTCTGGTCCGAACGAGCGTTTCATGGGGCCCGTAGCGTCACACCGGTGCGCAGCGTTTCGCTTGAATCCGCCACACAGAATCTGGCGAGGTGCTGTGCGTTTTCTGATAGTTTCTTGTAGTCCTGGTAGGCGATCCCCGGAACAATCGGCTCCCTGAACCAGGGCGCATAGAATTCCAGATTCGGGATCGCCCGGATGGCGCCAGAGATGTTGGGCGTGCCGCCATGCCAGGCGCGCACGTCGCGCACCATGATAGCACCCGCGGGTGCCGGGCACACCGTGCTCAGCCGCATCCACTCAGGTTCGTCTTCAAGGTTCGGGATCGGCACGCGAGAGCGCTGGGTGCCGGGGATCTGGCGCGTCGGCCCGTTGAGGCGCGTGACGTGCTGCGGAAGGAAATTCACACAGACATAGGGGCATGGCAGGTCGCGGATGGAAACTTGTCCGCTCGGGTCGTGAAAGGCGCTGATCGGCGTTGTCGCGCGGTCTTGCCAGTCCCGGACGTCGGAATGCAGCGGCTGATATTCCTCCGCTCCGGAAAGGCAAAAGTCGCCGCTTGCCGCCCTGAGAGCAAAGTCGGACGATCCAAAAATGGCCGTCACGACGTCTGTTGCAGCCGGAATATCCAGGAGCATCTGCCATTCCGGGCGATGCAACTGGCTGCGCGTCAGGCTTGAGCCACCAAACGAGTATCGGTGTGATCCCCGATTGCCGGCGCGCGCCTTGTCCAGTTCCAGAATTTCAGCAGCCACTTCGTTGCAGCCGTCGGCAAGGAATGCGGTTTGCTCGTCGTTTAGCGCGTTCGCGACAACGACAAAACCATCGCGGCGAAAGAGTTCGACGGCCCGCTTGATTTCGCCCGGCTGGAGAATGTCCAGCCCCTTGATGCCATTGTTGGCTTCAAGATGCGCTCGCAGCGCGACGATCTCGGGCGTATCCATCGATCCGCCTGCCAAAGCCGTTTGTCGAACCGGTTCAGCAGGCATTCTCGTATGACCTTTCCAATCAAAACATCGGCGGCACCGGCTTTGCTATTATTATATATAAAGTCAATATCAGCAGCGCCCTGCTTTTGGTTTTGCGGATTTTCTCGACATGGGTGTCGCATGCATGGCATTTGCCATTTGGGTCAGCGCGCGACATTGGCTAGTGCAAGCCAGCGTGGGGGAGGTGCGAAGAACTCAAGATGACTCGACTTGTGTTTCGTCCTGCGTTTTCGTGGCTCGTCGGGCGACTGGGAGCAGCAACCCTTGTTTTTCTTGCTGCTGGCTGCGTCCGCTATTCCCCAGAGCCAATAAACGTCTCGGGAAATCTGCAAGCCCGCGCGACCCGAACGCTCGATCAGGCAGCGCTTGACCAGATGGTCCGCCAGATCGCTCCCCGGGCGGAGCCTTCCGGGTCAAACCTTGACCGCCTTACGCTCTTTGCCGCGATCCTGATCCTCGACCCCAAGGTCGATGCAGCGCGAGCAGCCATCGAGACGGCGAAAGCGCAGGCGCGCGCAAGCCGCAAGGCGCCCGGCTTCGTGCTCAATCTTACCAGCGAATATGCCAATGATCCGGCGACACGGTCGCCTTGGCTCCTTGGCGGGACGATCGACATTCCCATCGACGCAGGCGGACGCCGCACCGCCCGGCTTACCACTGCCAATATCGCAGTCTCGGTGGCCCGTTACAGCTTTGCCGAAACCCTTTGGGCTGAGCGGATGGCGGTTCGGCGCGCGTTGACAGACAGGATGATTGCGCTGCGGCAAGGAGAACTTGCCCGGGCCATCTCAGTGCTCAGGGACCGCCAACTTGCGGTGATGGAACGCAAGTTGCACGCAGGCGCGGCTGCACGCCCGGACATCGTGCCGGTGCGGCTTGCTCAGACATCGGCGGCAAGAATTGCGAGCGATGCGGACGCCCGGCGCGCTCAGGCCGATCAGGCCATCGCTGCACTATTGGGACTGTCCGAAACAGGCCTGTCTGCGTTCGAAATACACTGGGCTGAATTCGACACGCCTGCCGCCGATCCGCTGTCGCCCCTCGCATCCGGCACCTTGGAGCAGGCGATCACGGCCCGTTCGGATATATTGAAAGCACTCGCCGCTTATGATCAGGCCGAAGCAGATTTGCGGGGCGAAGTGGCGCGACAATATCCGGCAATCATCGTTTCTCCGGGCTACACTTGGGAACGCGGACTGGTGAAGCTGCCGCTGTCCGTGGGGCTCGCTCTGCCGCCGCTCGACCTCAACCGCAATGCCATCGCCGCTGCAATGGCGAAGCGCGACCAAGCGGGCAAACAAATCGAAGCGCAGATTTCCCAGGCTGCCGCCGCATTCGATGCTGCGGCAGCCGAGCGGCGTCAGGCATTCGCGATCCTGACCAGAATCCGGACCAGCGATCTTCCGGCGGCACGCCGCTTGGCCGCACAGGCAGACGCCGAACTGGGCCAGGGCAGCATCGACCGGGCCGAATGGGCAGTGGCGCAGATCGCGATCTTGCAATACCGGCAGGCCGAACTGGACGCGCTGGCTCGTGTCCAGGCGGCTGATGCAGCGCTTGAAGATGCCATGCAACGCCCGTTGGAGGGGCCCGAACAGATGATCGAGAATGTTCTTGGAGGGATGGCGCCATGATATCACGCGCGGCCGCCGGATGGGCTCTTGCAGGTGCGGCTCTCGCGTCTGTCGCGATTTATGTGATCCCGGCGCTCGCACCCGTTCATGGACCAGAGGCGATTGACGGAGAGCCCGCCGCCGCAGTTGCGCTTGCTGGTGGAGGTGTATCGCTCGACAGCAAGGCGATGGCGCGCGCGGGTATCAGGATTGTCGCGCTGAAACCGGCATCGAACGCGAACGAACGCACGGGTTTTGCCCGGACGCTCGATCTCTCACCGCTGGCCGCCATCAACGCCGAAATCCTCGCAGCGCGAGCCGCCCTCTCCGCTTCGGACGCCGAAGCCGCACGGCAGCAGGCTTTGGCGGCACAAGATCAGAGCGCATCGGTGCGTGTGGTGGAAGCTGCCCGTGCGCAAGCCCGTGCAGATCGGGCGCGGCTGACGCTGGCCCTGCGTCGCATCGGTCTTGAATATGGCAGCGGGCTTTCACGCCTGGACAGCGGCCTCGATGGCCTGGTGGCGCAGGCCGCAAGCGGCCAGGCCGCGCTCGTGCGGCTGGATTTTCAAGACGGTGTGCCACAGGCAGGATCGATCGTGACCATAAGCGACGCGAACGTCCGGACGACAGTGCGTGTCATCGGACCTGCGGTTGCGGCTGATGCAGGCCTTCAATCGGCCGGTGCGCTTGCCATTGTAAGGGGGCCGCTGGCGCGTTCGCTCGCGGTCGGCCGGGTGATGGCGGCAAGCATCGCCGACACAGGTTCTCTTCAATCCGGAGCCATCGTGCCGCGCGACGCCATTGTGCGGACACGGGGCGGTTTGTGGGCCTATCGCGTGGAGCCGGGTGGGCAATTCCGTCGCGTGGAACTTCTCAACGCAACCCCGCGGCAAGACGGATGGTTCGTCCCGACGAGCCTGCGCCCCGGAGATCAGGTCGCGACCGGGGGAACGGCAGTCCTTCTGGGGATCGAATCCGGCCCGCCGACAGAGGACGAATAGCCGGTGCTCGCGCTGATTGTGCGCCAGAGCGTCCGCCGTCCGTGGCTGGTGCTGCTCGCTGCCGGTCTTCTGATCATGTTCGGCATCTCGACGCTGCGCTCTGCGGCTTACGATGTCTTCCCCGAGTTCGTCCCGCCACAAGCCACTGTGCAAACCGAAGCGCCCGGCCTCGTGCCAGATCAGGTCGAAGCGCTTGTGACGCGGCCGCTCGAAGCGTCGATCAACGGAGCCAATGGCGTCGAAAGTGTGCGATCTGAATCGATCCAGGGGCTTTCTGTTATCAACATCACGTTCCGCGAAGGCAGTGATCCCTATCGGGCACGACAGGTCATCGCCGAAGCGCTGGGAGATGTCGCGACAAGACTGCCGTCTGGCGTTGCGGCGCCCAAGCTGACGCCGCTCACATCGTCGACGATGGATCTGCTCAAGATCGGTTTTGTCAGTCACCGGCTGACCCCGATGGCATTGCGGGATCTTGTCGAATGGAAAATACGTCCGCGCCTTCTCGCGGTTCAAGGCGTGGCGCGCGCGAATATTTTCGGCGGGGAAAAACGCCGCATCGAAGTGCGCGTCAGACCCGCCGATCTTCTGGCGCGTGGCCTGTCTCTGGCCGATCTGTCCAACGCCGTCCGGAACAGCGTAGCGATACGGGGCGGGGGCTTTGCCGAAACGCCCAGCCAGCGCATCCTGATCGAACCGGATCAGGGCGCCCCGACCGCCCGGTCGATTGCCGATTCGGTCCTTTCGGCAGCCCAGGGCGGCGCAGTGCGCATTGGCGATATCGCGCATGTCGGCGATGTCGCTGCGCCCCAATTTGGCGATGCACTGATCATGGGAAAGCCCGGCGTCCTTCTGACATTGTCGAGCCAGTATGGCGCCAACACGCTCGACACAACATTGGCTGTGGAGGCAGCCCTGAATGAGATGAAGCCTGCACTCGCGGCGCAAGGCGTGACAGTATATCCCGCGCTGCACCGCCCGGCGAATTTCATCGAAACAGCACTGTCTGGGATTGAGCGAGACCTGATCGTTGGCGCGATCCTGATCGGCTTCGTCTTGCTTGCATTCATGCGCGATCTGCGCATGGCGGCGATCACCTTTCTCTCGATCCCGCTGTCGCTGCTTGCCGCGATCATTGTGCTCGACCGTTTTGGCCTGACGATCAATACAATGACGCTGGGCGGACTGACGGTGGCGCTCGGTGTCGTGATCGACGATGCCATCGTCGATATCGAAAATATCGTGAGGCGTATCCGATCTGCCCCAGAGAATGAGCCGCGGGATGGGATCATCGAGGCGGCCTCTGTCGAAGTGCGCGGCCCTGTTGTTTACGCCACCTTCGTGCTGGCGCTGACGATGCTGCCTGTGCTTTTTCTGACAGGACTTCAGGGTGCGTTCTTTTCCCCACTCGCGCTTGCCTTCCTGCTGGCGACGATGGCCTCCCTCGGAGTGGCGATGACTGTGACGCCGGCCCTTTCGGCGCTTCTGCTCCGGCAGGTCGCGCCGCATCCGGAACCCGTATTTCTCGATCGCTTCAAACGCTGGCATGAGAAGGTTCTGACCCGGCTCTGTGCTGTTCCCGACCGCATCGCCGTTGCGACCGCGGCAGTTGGCATCGCGGCGGTTCTTGTCTTTTCGCTGTTTGGCAGCTCACTCCTCCCCTCCTTTCGCGAAAGGCATTATGTTCTTGGGGTGGCCGGGCCAACCGGCGCGTCGCTTGACTGGATGCGTTC
>JANLQV010000436.1:0-2651 GCA_031368025.1 Sphingomonadales bacterium
GGGTCGATCATGAAGAAACTTCTTATCGCCAGTTTGATGCTGGCCTGCATCGGCTTTGCAACACGCCTGCCAGCGCAACTCGAGCCATCCTGCCGCATGGAAATCGCGAAACTGTGCGGGATGACGCGCGACCGCGACGCCATCCGTTCATGCCTTAAGGAAAAATACCAGTCGCTCTCAAAACCCTGCCTGCAAAGCCTCCTGGAAATGCGGCGCGAGCGCGAGCCACAGGCGGTGCAGGCTTCAGGTGGCACGGCTTACAGCTATGGCAGCGCGGCCAAGCAGGCGCTCGATTTCTATCCTGCGTCCTCGGGCGGGCGCCCCGCGCTGATCGTTTTCATCCACGGCGGTGGCTGGTCGATCGGTGACAAGGCAACGGGCACGCAGAACAAGGCCAGCCATTACAATGGATTGGGCTATGCCTTTGCCTCGCTGAATTACCGGTTGGTGCCGGAAACCGATCCCGCTGGGCAAGCCACCGACATTGCGGCGGCGCTCGCCTATCTGCGTGGGAAGGCCGCCCGTCTGGGTTTCGATCCGGATCGCATCATCCTCACCGGCCACAGCGCAGGTGCGCATCTGGCGGCTTTGGTTTCAACCGACCCGCGCTATCTGGATGCCGCTGGAGTGCCCATGGCTGCGATCCGGGGCACGGTGCTGCTCGACGGCGCCGGCTATGACGTGCCGCGCCAGATGGCGAGCGCGGGGCCGATGCTGGGCAAAATGTATCGCGACGCCTTCACCACCGATCGGGCGACGCAATTGCGCCTATCGCCCCTCACCTATGCGGCCGCGCCCAACGTCAGCAACTGGCTGATCCTGTTCGACGATGGCCGCACCGATTCGCGCGCACAATCCGAGGCACTGGCGGCGGCGCTGACCAAAGCCGGAAACGCCGCCCGCGCGGTTCCCATCAGCGATACCAGTCATATGAAGCTCAACCGTGACATGGGCGTGGCGGGGGATGCGGCCACCGAAGCTGTCGATGGTTTCATCAAGGCCGCGTTATAGCGCGACCGGTTCGCCATCCTTCAACCGATGCGTGCACCCCAGCCTTTTAGCATCGCAGTCCGGGCCAATCGCCGTAACCGTCACCCAACCCTCGCTGCGCAGCTTTGCTGAGGCTCCAGTGGGAGCATCGAGCGGCATGAACACGCGCCGTGCGGTGAACTGCATCAACCCGGCATCAACCAGCGGATCAAGAAAAAGCGAAAAGCCGATGGCCGGTTCTTCGTGGCCATCGGCGTGGAGGATCGTATAGCTTCCGCCTCGCCCAGCCTCTCCCGCCAGTCCTTCACCGAACAGCGAAAAACCGATCCAGCTTTGATATTCAAAACCATGCCGTTCGGTCGGATCAAGCGTGATGCGGACGGTATCGCCCAGCGCCGCTGCAATCGCCTCAAGCGCGGTCAGGCGGCTATTGAGAGCCTCACCCAGCCCAAGCGCGCGCAATTGGGCAAGCGCCGCATCAAGCGGCCCGGCGGCAGTGATCAACGGCAGGTAGGCGGCGGCGTCGGAAAGCGCGCCCGCATCTTTTGCGTCGAGCGCAGCCTTCACATGATCGAGCCGGTCACCCGCAAGCGGCCATGGCCCTGCCGCGAGTGCGTCAACCAGATCGGGCAAGGTCAGGTCGAGCGTAATATTCCGCACCCCCGTCGCCGCCAGCGCGTCAATGGCAACGCTGATCACCTCGATGGCCGCTGCAACCGAGTCCGATCCCACGAGTTCGGCCCCAGCCTGGGTCAGTTCGCGTTCGGGCCGCAACTGGGTGGCCTTGAGCTTGAGCACTGGCCCGCCATAGCAAAGCCGCAACGGTCGTGCGTCGCCCGCCATCCGCGTGGTGGCAATCCGGCCGATCTGCGCGGTAATGTCGGGCCGCAATGCAAGAGTCCGTTGCGACACCGGATCGACAAAGCGCAACAAATCCTTTGACCGCGCCGATTTTAGCCGCCCCGCCAGTTCCTCTTCAAATTCAGCCAGCGGCGGCGCGACCCGGCCATAGCCATAGGCCGCCACGCAATCGAGCACGGCGCGCAGGATCAGCGCTGCCGCCTCGGCTTCGGGCGGCAAGCGATCACGCAATCCTTCGGGCAGCAATCCGTTGGTCATGGCGCGGGCTGTTAGCCTGCCCGGACCCGAATGGCTAGATCATCAGTATTTGCTGATCTCCACATCCAGCTTGCGATAGCCGTTGACGAAGCTCTGTGCCACGCGGACGGGTTCTTCGAGGACGTTCACGCGCATCCGGCGCTTGGCCATTTCTTCAAGCAGGATCGTGATCTGCAATTCGGCCAGCCGAGCCCCGACGCAGCGGTGGATGCCATAGCCAAAGGCCAGATGCCGCCGTGCATTTTCGCGTTTGATGTCAAGCTTTTCGGCATTGGGGAAAACGCTTTCATCGCGATTGCCTGAAATATACCACATCACGACCTTGTCCCCGGCCTTGATCTTGTGCCCTTCAAGCTCGGTATCGACGAGTGCTGTGCGGCGCATATGGGCAAGCGGGGTCTGCCAGCGGATGAATTCGCTGACGGCATTGGAGATCAGCGAGGGATCACCCTCAAGCATCGCGCGTTGTTCGGGGAATTTGTTGAGACCATAGGCAACACCCGTCATCGTGTTGCGCGTCGTATCATTGCCGCCGACGATCA
>JANLQV010000456.1:0-3351 GCA_031368025.1 Sphingomonadales bacterium
CGCAGTTTTCGCTCGAGATAATACGCAAGGCGCGCCTGAGTCGTTGCGTATCGGCCAACATAATGAAGCGCTAACGCCCGAATTGTCGCTGGATCGAGTGGCGGGCGGGGCCGTCTGGGCCGAAAGGCTTGCTGTTGGACGCTCATGCTGTCAAATTTGTGCCATAGTCGGCTTCGATGGAAAAGACCGACGGTCTGCGTCGGGCAGAAAAATGGGATGGGCAACTGGATTTGACGCCAACAGCAACACAGGACTCCTTGCCCCGCCGCTTTTCGGATTTCGAAACGGTGGGAGAAGCCCTGGATTATGCGGCGCGTGGCCTGCGCGGCCTGAACTTTCATGATCCGCGTGGCATGCTTGCCCGGCCATACCTCTATTCCGAGCTGCGCCAAGATGCTCTGAAGACCGCCTATCGCCTGATAGAGGAAGGCGTACAGCCGCAGGACCGGGTTGCGCTGATCGCGGAAACCGGGGCGGATTTCGCGGCCCTTTTTTTCGGATGCATTTATGCAGGCGCTTGGCCGGTACCGCTGCCGCTGCCCACCTCATTCGGCGGGCGCGATTCCTATATCGATCAACTTGCCGTGCAGATGAAAAGCGCGGATCCCAAGCTGCTTTTCTATCCGGCCGAACTCGACAAGATGGCGGGGGATGCCGCACGCAGTTGCGGCGTGAAGGGCATCGACTGGGAAAGCTTCGCCACCCGCCCGGCAAAGGACGTCCCTCTGCCCAGCGCTCAACCCGAAGATATCGCCTATCTCCAATATTCGAGCGGATCGACCCGCTTCCCGCACGGCGTTGCCGTCACGCATCATGCGTTGCTGAACAATCTCGCGGCCCACAGCCATGGCATGGAATTGTGCGACACGGATCGCTGTGTGTCCTGGTTGCCCTGGTATCACGATATGGGGCTGGTGGGATGCCTGCTCTCGCCTGTCGCCAATCAGGTCAGCGCTGATTATCTGAAGACCGAGGATTTCGCCCGGCGCCCGCTTGCCTGGCTTGACTTGATCAGCAGCAATCCGGGCACCACGCTCAGCTATTCTCCGACCTTTGGCTACGACATTTGCGCGCGCCGCATTTCGAGCCAGACCAGGGCCTCCGAACGCTTTGATCTCTCGCGCTGGCGTGTGGCCGGCAATGGTGCAGACATGATCCGGCCTGACGTCATGCAGTCATTTGTCGATGCCTTTGACGATGCCGGGTTCAAAGCATCCGCCTTCCTGCCAAGCTATGGCCTGGCCGAGGCTACGCTCGCCGTGACCATTATGCCACCGGGTGAGGGCCTGATCGTCGAACTCGTCGATGAGGGCGAACTTTCCGGCGATCCGCAATCCGCCGACAAGCCCCAGCGTTTTCGTGCGATCGTCAATTGCGGCAAACCGTGTCGTGACATGGCGGTCGAGATTCGCAACAGTGACGGGGCGACGATGCCGGAGCGGGCAATCGGGAAGGTCTGGGCCTCAGGGCCCTCGATCATGCATAGCTATTTTCGCGACGATATCTCGACGGCGGCCTGCCTCAAGGATGGTTGGCTCGATACCGGCGATATGGGCTATATGTCGCAAGGCTATGTTTTTGTGGTCGGTCGCGCGAAAGACATGATCATCATCAACGGCAAGAACTATTGGCCGCAAGACATTGAATGGGCTGTGGAACAGCTTCCCGGTTTCAAGGCGGGGGACATTGCGGCGTTCTCGGTAACGGCGGCAAATGGCGAAGAAACACCAGCCGTGCTTGTGCAGTGTCGGACCACTGACGATTCAGAACGAATGCAATTGCGCGATACGATACGCGAAAAGGTGCGCTCGATCACGGGCATGAACTGCGTCGTCGAACTTGTCCCGCCGCGGACCTTGCCGCGCACCAGTTCGGGCAAGCTGAGCCGCGCAAAGGCGCGAAATCTTTACCTTTCCGGCGAAATTCAGCCCTTCCAGCTTGCCGCCTGAAATATCCACCTCATCGCTTACGATTTGCTAACCCCCGCGCGCTAAATGCAGGGCCGTGACAAAGCGCAACACAAGATCGACGCCAGATGCCAGCCATGACTGGCTGACCCTGCTCGGCATCAAGGATCCGGGAACGGACGAATGGGCACGAGTGCGCGCCGAACAAGTCAATCTGGTGCAGAATTTTGCCCTTCTCCGGCTTGCAGTCAGCATCATGGCGGGATGCGTCGTCGTTGCGAGTCTTGGACCGACAGCGTCTCCTTCAGCGCTGCTGTCCTGGTTTGCCGGTGTCATCATCGTCTCGTCATTGCTGGCCTGGCCACATATCGGCAATTCGCGGAGCTTTGCAGTCACCGCAACCCGCATGGAATTGCATCGTGAAACGCTGAGCCTTGTTGCAGCCGCGTTGTGCTGGACCGCCCTGCCAATGACTCTCGGGATTGACGGTGGACGCGACCAGGTGCTCACTGTCTGGTCAGTCGCGACGGCAATGATGGGATGCGCAGCATTTGCGCTCTCCGCCGTTCCCGCCGCGACGGGATGCTTCCTGATTACGGTTGGCCTCGGCCTGGCATTCATGATGTACAGCCTCGGAATGCCGCTGATTGCATTGACTGCGATTGCCTATTCTGTCGCCCTGACAGCGGCCTGCCTCGTTAATGGCCGGACGATCATTCTTCACAAACTGAACCAGCTTGTCCTGAGGGACAAGACCGAGGTCGTCAGCCTTTTGCTGCGCGAATATGAGGATTCGGGCGGGGACTGGATGTGGCAAACCGATGCATCGCGTTGCCTGACGCATGTCTCGCCGCGCCTCGCGATTGCTTTGGGGGTTGAACCTACGACGCTTGAGGCCAAACCGATCCTGCAAATGATTGCTGGCGACACATGGGAAGCCGGAAATTTTCCCGCCGGGTTGCGTGAGTTGGCCGATCGGCTGAAGAACCGGGAGAGCTTCAGCGATCTCGTGCTCCCGGTTCAGATCAACGGGCACAGTCACTGGTGGGAATTGTCAGCATCGCCGCGTTATGACGAAAGCGGCGTTTTCATCGGTTTCCGGGGTGTCGGATCAGACGTGACCGAACAGCGGCGCAGCGCAGACAAAATCAACCGCATGGCACGTTACGATACGTTGACAGGCCTGCCCAACCGACTCCTTGTCACGGAAACCCTGGGCGTCGCGATGGCCGATGCCGATCGCTGGCGCAGCCGTTGCGGTTTCATGATGATTGATCTCGACCGTTTCAAGGCTGTCAACGACACACTGGGCCACCCGATTGGTGACCGGTTGCTGACCCGGGTTTCGGAACGACTACGCTCGATCATGTCGGAAAACGAATTATGTGGTCGTCTCGGCGGCGACGAGTTTGCCGTCGTGGTGAAAGACGCGAACGATCCAGCC
>JANLQV010000031.1:0-2654 GCA_031368025.1 Sphingomonadales bacterium
AGCCCCGAAACGATCTCATCCGAAACCAGCGCGCCAGCTTCCATGACAGCTTTGGCTTGCAGACCGACCGGCGTTCCGGTTTTGACCGATGCGCGGAGCATGTCGCCCGTGGAGAGCTGGACCATGCCGCGTTCTTCGACAAGGCGCTGGGCCTGTGTGCCTTTGCCAGCGCCCGGCGGGCCCAACAGGATGATGTTCACGAACCGCTTCCCCTATTTTAACGGTTGCGAGCTCCTTTGAGCTTCGCTTTCTTGATCAAGTCGCCATATTGATGCGCGAGCAAATGGCTCTGGATCTGGGTCACCGTATCGATTGTTACGTTGACGACGATCAGCAGGCTGGTGCCGCCAAGATAGAAGGGGATGCCGAGCGCAGTGACCAGATATTCAGGCACCAGACAGATAAAGGTCAGATAGGCCGCGCCCAGAACGGTGATCCGCGTCAACACATAATCGAGATAAATCTCGGTATTCTTGCCGGGGCGAATACCGGGGATGAAACCGCCGTAACGCTTGAGATTGTCTGCAGTTTCTTCAGGGTTGAAGACAACCGCTGTGTAAAAGAAGCAGAAGAAAATGATGCCCGCAGCATAAAGCGCCATGAACAGCGGAGAGCCGTGCTGCAAATTCTGGGTGATCGCGAGAACGATATCGCCCCACGTGCTTTCACCCGCCACCCGGTTGCCGGCGAACTGAACCAGTGTCAGCGGCATCAAGAGAAGCGACGAGGCGAAGATTGGCGGAATCACGTTTGCGGTGTTGATCTTGAGCGGCAGGAATGACTTGTCCGACTGCATCATTCCACGCGCGCTCTGGCGCTTGGGATACTGGATCAGCACCCGGCGCTGCGCACGTTCCATGAAACAGATAAAGACAATCAGGCCGACCACCAGGATCAGGATCCCGAGGATCAGGAGCGGTGACATCGTGCCAGTGCGGCCACCTTCGAACACATTGACCAGCGCACGTGGCAACTGGGAAACGATGCCCGCCATGACGATCAGCGAAATGCCGTTACCGATGCCGCGGCTGGTAATCTGTTCGCCCAGCCACATCAGGAACATCGTGCCGCCCAGAAGCGCAGTGACAGCTGCCACGCGGAACAGCATGCCAGGCTCAACCACTGCAGAATGGCCTGAGGAGGCCCCCCAGCTTTCAAGGCCGACGGCGATGAAATAGCCCTGGATGATCGTCAGCGCGACAGTGCCATAGCGGGTATATTGATTGAGCTTCTTGCGCCCACTTTCGCCTTCTTTCTTGAGCGCGCCGAGCGCGGGAGAGAGCGAAGTGGCAAGCTGCACCACGATCGACGAGGTGATGTAAGGCATCACCCCCAAAGCGATCAGGCTCATCCGCTGAAGCGCACCGCCTGAAAACATGTTGAAGAAATCAAGCACGCCACCCTTGGTCGTATTGAACTGCTCCTGAAGCGCGATCGGATCGATGCCCGGCAATGGCACATGGCTCAACAGCCGGAAGACGATCAACGCGGCCAAGGTGAACCAGATCCGCTTCTTGAGTTCGGTCGCCTGCGCGAAATTGTTGAGGCTGAGGCTCGCGGCCATCTGGTCAGCGGAGGTTGCCATAAAACTGGTTGGACCCTTGAATGAAAAGGCGGCGACAAGACCCGATCAGTCCCGCGCCGCCCCTATATAGTGCTTGATCCGCGCATGGAAAGGCACGGATGCGAGAAAGCTCAAGCCTTGTGAGCCGCAATCCGGGCAGCCCGGACTTTGCCCTTTTTGGCGGCCGCCTTTTCAGCGGCAGGAACCACGTGGATCACGTCGACCGAACCCCCGGCCTTTTCGATCGCGGCCTTGGCCCCGGCAGAAACGCCAGCAACGTTGAATTTGAGCTTGGCCGAAAATTCACCCTTGCCCAAGATCCGCACGCCGTCCTTGCCGCCACGGGCAACGCCTGCAGCTTTCAGGGCGGCGTGATCGATCACGACCTTGGCGTCGAGCAGCTTGGCATCGACCAGCTTCTGGATCGCTCCGAGATTCACTTCGGCAAAATCCTTGGCAAAGATGTTGTTGAAGCCGCGCTTAGGCAGACGCATGTGGAGCGGCATCTGGCCGCCCTCAAAGCCATTGATCGAGACACCCGAGCGGCTCGTCTGGCCCTTCTGGCCACGACCGGCAGTCTTGCCCTTGCCCGAGCCAATGCCCCGGCCAACGCGCATGCGGCCCTTGCGGGCACCATCATTGTCGCGGATTTCGTTCAGTTTCATAATATGCACTCGCTTTCGCTATGTTCGCGCTGATTGAATTGGAAGGAAGGTCTAGCCCACCACCTCGACCATGTGCCGGATCTTGCGGATCATGCCCCGAACTTCAGGACTGTCCTCAAGTTCTGAAACCCGGTGCATCTTGTTGAGGCCAAGGCCGATCAGCGTTGCGCGCTGATCTTGGGTGCGGCGGATGGGCGAACCCGTCTGCTTGATCTTGATTTTCGCCATGTTGATTACTCCACAACCGCTTCGGCATCAGCCTCGGCAGTCTGCGAACCGCCACGGCCGAGCAGGTCTGCAATCTTCTTGCCACGACGCTGCGCCACCGATTTGGGGCTGGTCTGTTCCTTGAGCGCTTCGAACGTCGCCCGGATCATGTTGTAGGGGTTCGACGTGCCGGTCGACTTGGTCACCACATCGGCAAC
>JANLQV010000057.1:0-3620 GCA_031368025.1 Sphingomonadales bacterium
GATACAAGATGGGCCACAATGAGATCAACAAGCAACGCGACCGCGCCAAGGCCGCGCTGGGCAGCAAGTTCGATCTTGCGGCGTTCGATGATGCGGTGGTGAAAACCGGCGGCGTTCCGCTGACGGTGCTTTCGACGGCGATCGATCAATATGTGGCGGGGGTGAAGGGATAGCTTCTTCGTGCCTTTGTGTCTTTGTGTGAGTCATTGAAATTTCCGGGTACGCCGAAGCCGGAAGGTCCCATACAAAGCCACGAAGACGCGAAGCAAGAGCAGTGTCGGTTTTCGACCCCATTGTGGACATCGGCGGATCGCTTTAGTCTGTGGGCGTGACTTACCCCCTTTCCCCTGCCGGTCGCACGTTATTAATTCTTTCTATCCTCGCGGTGCTGGCCTGGTACGCGTACGGAAGGACGCACAAACCGTCCCCAGCAACGGTGAATGGGACCTACCGAAGCTCATGCTGTGGGGACGTCGTGCTCAGAGACGGGTGGTTCATCACGGATCAGGGACGTACGCACTTCGACCTGGAGAACATGAAGTTTGGGCTTACTGCATATCCCGAGCGGCCGATCAGGGTCGATGGACGGCATGTCGTAAGGGGGCCTCCATCCATTGATGCGGAGGGCGTGATATTCAGCGAGGATACGAGGGTCTTCACACTTTGCTCCACCTCGCCGCGCTGCGAACCTGAGTATAAGTTTGCCCGAAACTAACCCAAGCGAACGGTTCAGTAAGTCTCGCTTGCGAATGCCCGTTCCCACCCAATTGCGGTCGTTCACTCCCAAAATTTTCGCGGACGGCGGCGATCAAACCCCCGCCTGCCAGACCTTGATCGCTTCACTCGGCGCAACAAGCATCAGCACGTTGAGCGTCAGATTGTCGCGGATCATGGCGAGAGTGAAAAGCTCGAAGGCGATGGCGATGACAACCGTCGCCTTCCACGGCAGACGGCTGGCGATCAGGAAGCCGAGGATCATCATGCTGCCATCGCTCAGCGAATTGAGGATCGAATCTCCCGAATAGCCGACCGCCATCGTCGCGGCGCGATAGCGATCAATCACGGCGGGCGAGTTTTCCGAAACCTCCCAAGCCAGCTCAAGTACTGATGCAATCATGAGCCGCAGGCCCAATGGCACCCTGCCCAGCAACCAATATCCGGCGCCGAAAAACAGGAAGCCGTGGATGACGTGGCTGAAGCTGTACCAGTCCGAAAGATGCTGGCTGTTACCGGGGCCGTTCACCACGCCTTCCCAGAGTTTTACAGATCCGCACGTGCAGATCGGCGGACGGTGCATCGCGAACAGGATCGCTGTTGCAATGGCGAAGATGATCAGCGTGCCGATCCAGTAACGGCGCTCTATGCCTGCCATATCCAGCCTCCATGCTCCTGCCAGCCCTATCCTGCCTGACGATAACATCAAGACTGCCCGATCGGATTGCTGCAAGATATTCGTGATCGAACCGGCCCGAGGCAATTGACGCCTGCGACATCGCGCGCCAAGAGCGGCCATGGCCGGTTCCAGTCCTTTCAAGCGCCGTGGCGTACTTTTCATTCTCTCGTCTCCGTCGGGAGCAGGCAAGTCGACCATCGCGCGCAAGCTGCTCGTCTCCGATGACAATCTGGCGATGTCAGTCTCTGCAACGACGCGGCCGATCCGGCCGGGGGAAGTTGACGGGGTAGACTATCATTTCGTCGATCTCGAACGCTTCCGGGAAATGGTCGCAAACGGCGACTTCCTCGAATGGGCCCATGTTTTTGGCCATCGTTACGGCACGCCGCATGAACCGGTTGAAAAGGCGCTGTCCGAAGGCCGCGACGTGCTGTTCGATATTGACTGGCAGGGCGCACAGCAATTGTTCCAGCAAGCCGGTGGGGATGTCGTCCGCGTCTTCATCTTCCCGCCTTCGCTGACCGAGCTTGAGCGGCGCTTGCGGACGCGTGGCACCGATCCTGATGACGTGATCAACGCCCGTATGGAACGCGCGACGGCCGAGATCAGCCATTGGGACGGTTATGAATATGTCCTCGTCAATGACGATGCCGAAGCCTGCTTCCAATCGGTGAAGACCATCCTCGATGCCGAACGTCTGAAGCGCAGTCGCCAGACCAGCCTGATCGGCTTCGTCCGCAGCCTCACCAAACAGGGTTGACGTCGCACGCGTTCGGCCTAGCCTCGCTGCATAAATCAGGGAGGATCAGGTCATGTTCAAGCTCGCTATTGGCTGCGTCGCCGCTGCGGTTGCAATGTTTCTGGCAGGATTCATCCTGTTCGCAACGCCGATCGGGATGATTGCCTATTCAACAGCCAGCGAAGCCCAGAATGCTGCCGTGCAGACTGCGCTGGCCGCCAACCTGCCACAGACGGGGACCTATATGGTGCCCGACCCATCGACCCAATCCGGCACCACCCTTTATGGCAAGGGGCCCGTTGCAACAGTGCATTACAATAGCGGCGGTTTTCCGGTCGCTGACATGAGCGTTATCCTGAACGGCTTTCTCCAGGAGCTGATCGTTTGCGTCCTGATTGGCGCGGCACTGCAGGGGATTGCATCGCGGGTCACGGATTTCGCATCGCGGGCACAGCTTGTCATCCTGTTCTCGCTCGCGACGTCGGCATTACTTTGCCTTGGCAATCCGGTCTGGCTGCATCAGGACTGGGCCTATAATATCTATGGATTCATCGCCAATGCGATCATGCTGATCGTGGCAGGATTGGTCATCGCCCGTTGGTTCCTGCCGTCAGGCGCGCAGCAGACGCAGGAAATTGCAAGCGGCTAGGAAGTCGAAACAATGCGCAGCGCGCGCGTCCAGAGCAAAATCATCCTCGCCCCATTGTTCCGCCTGCCAGAGTTCATCGAGATGGGCGGCGTTGAACGCTGCATCCGGCACAATGGCCGCTTCAGCAACGGCCAGCGCCATGACAAGTGAGCCGGAAATGCTCACGATCGGCGAAAGCGCGGCGAGTTCGAACGCGTCATAGGCGCTGATTGCCGCTCTGAGCCGCGACAAGGTCTGATCAGGCTGTGGCTGATGCATGATCCCCGTCACGAGCGTGAAGCTGACATCGTAACGCCGCCGCGCCCATTCGAGGACCGGATCCCACACCGCCTCCTGTCGCGCGACCAGTTCGGGCGGCGCATCGGCACGGTAACAGAGCAATTCGCTTTCGGCATAGGCCGTAAGGCCCGCCGCAAAGACGACGGCGTCAGGCGCAATCCGCTCGATCGCGGCATTAGCCAAGCCAGTGAGCGGCATTGATTGCGGAACGATTGCGTCACCCTGCGCACGCCATTCGGAGGCCACGGCTTCGGCAAGGCGGGCATTGGGCAGGATCAGCGGAATTTTGCCCGGCGTCTTGACCGGACGGCCATCGAGCACGATGCCCAGCTCCGGCGTGACCGCGACATCCTTGTAAAACCGCTTCATGCGTCGGGCGTTCGCCACGCGCGCTTGAGAAGAACAGGTGCAAGAAAAAAGTCCACCGCACCAGCCACCAGCAGGACATACCCCAGAAATGGCGAAAGTTCGGGCAACAGTTTTCCGGCAATATTGGCCAACCCCGCAAAAATAAGGGCAATCGACCCAAAGCGGACAAGATTGAGGATCATGAACCGCTT
>JANLQV010000106.1:0-6041 GCA_031368025.1 Sphingomonadales bacterium
TGATGCGGCGGCGCTCGAAACACTGCTCGCCAGGGCGGAGGCACGCACCGGAAGCGCCCTGCCCCTTGTTCCGGAGGCCCGCGCAGCCCTGATCGCGAGTGCAGACGGGGACGGTCGTTTCCTGCTCAATCAGGTCGAAACACTGCTCTCAATCAACGTGCCCGAACCGCTGACACCCGCCGCGCTCTCCGAACTGCTCCACCGGCGCATGCCCGTCTACGACAAGGATCGCGAAGGTCATTACAATCTGATCTCCGCGCTCCATAAGGCTTTGCGGGGTTCCGATCCGCAAGCGTCGCTCTACTATCTTGCGCGCATGCTGGTCGCGGGCGAAGAGCCGCTCTACCTGCTGCGTCGCCTCGTCCGGTTTGCGAGCGAAGATGTCGGCCTCGCCGATCCGCAAGCTCTGGTGCAGTGCCTTGCCGCCAAGGACGCTTATGATTTCCTCGGGAGTCCCGAAGGGGAGCTCGCCATTGTCCAGGCCTGCCTCTATCTGGCGACAGCACCCAAATCGAACGCTGCCTATGTCGCGCAGAAATCATCCTGGAAAGCCGCACGCGAAACCGGATCGTTGATGCCACCCGCCAACATCCTCAACGCGCCGACGCGGCTCATGAAGGAGATCGGTTATGGCAAGGGCTACGCCTATGACCATGATGCTGCGGAAGGATTCAGCGGCGCGAATTATTGGCCCGATGAAATGGCGCCAGAAACATATTATACCCCGGTCGAACGCGGTTTCGAGGCCAAGATCGCCGAGCGTATCGCCTATTGGGATCGGCTGAGGAAGACCAAGCCATGACTGATCGTTATCGTGCCGCGATCTGCACGGCACTAACCGGGCCGGATGCAATCCGTATCGAGGACCGCCCTATTCGTGCGCTTCAGGAAGGCGAGGTCCGGATTGCAGTCCGCGCCGCCGGTCTCAACTTTCCCGATCTTTTGATGACCTCCGGAAAATACCAGTTTCGACCCGACCCGCCGTTCGTGCCGGGCATGGAAGTGGCGGGCGATGTGATCGAGATTGGCAGCGGTATCACCGATCTCCGACCGGGCGACCGCGTCATGACGGGGGCCAAGGGTGGCGGATTTGCCGAACAGATTGTCGTGCCCGCCACTGCGGTCATACCCCTACCCCCCGCATTGAGTTTCACGGAAGGCGCCTGCTGGCACGCCGCCGCGATCACCGCGTGGCACGCGCTGCATGACAAGGCCGCCCTCCTGCCCGACGAAACTGCACTAATCCTTGGTGCAAGTGGCGGCGTGGGGATGGCAGCCGTGAAGCTCGCGAAACATCGCGGCGCACGCGTGATCGGCACCGGCTCGAGCGAAGCCAAGCGGTCCGCAATCCTGGCGGCTGGGGCAGATCATGCGCTTGATCCCGCCGCGCCCGATCTTGCAGACCAGGTCAAGGTTCTGACTGGCGACACGGGCGTCGACGTCGTGTTCGACCCGGTAGGCGGCGACCTCTCGATCACGGCGACACGCGCGATCAGGTGGGGCGGACGGTTCTTGATCGTTGGCTTTGCCAGCGGGAAGATTCCCGCATTCCCGGCCAACCATGCGATGATCAAGGGTTACAGCCTGATTGGCCTGCGTGCCGGGGAGTCCGGGCGGCGCGATCCGGCGCTTGGCAAACGCAACCGGACGGCATTAGCGGAACTGGCCGAACATGGTATCATGCGACCCCATATTTCACACAGCTTTTCACTCGATCAAGCTACCGATGCGTTGCGCGCGCTTGAGGATCGCAGCGTCATCGGACGCGCGGTCATTGTCATGTGATGAGATCATTCGGCCAGTTTGCCGTGATTGACTGGTCCGGCGCTGTTGGTCTGCGCCAAAAGGGGATCGCCATTGCGATCTGCGGTCCGGGCAATACCGCGCCCACGCTCGTCCGCGCTGACCATGTCTGGTCGCGCGAGGAGGTGCTGGATTGGCTGCGGCACGACCTGCCGTCCGGCACGCTTGTCGGGTTTGACTTGTCTCCCGGCCTGCCCTTTGCTGATGCCGGCGCCTATTTTCCCGGATGGCGGGAAAGCCCGGCCGACGCCCGATCGCTTTGGGCACTGGTCGACCATATGAGTTCGGGTGATCCACATCTCGCGGCCACCGGCTTTGTCGACCATCCTGAAGCAAGCCGGTATTTCCGCCGCCACGGGGGACGAACCGGAGACAGATTCGGGACGCGCCAGGGGCGCCTAAGGATGGTCGAGCACCGGCAAAGGGATTGTCAATTATCGCCCTATAGCTGCTTCAACCTGATCGGTGCGGCGCAGGTCGGAAAATCGAGCCTCACAGCAATGCGCATGTTCCACAGACTGGCTCGGCAACTCCCGATCTGGCCGTTTGACCCCGTGCCCGAATCTGGCTCATTGATTGTTGAGATTTACACCAGCCTAGCGGCGCGAGCGGCGGGCATCCGCAAGGGATTGAGTAAAGTGCGAGACGGTGCTTCGCTCGATGCGGCCCTCGCAAAGCTAGGCTGCGAACCGCATGTGCCCTTGCGTCGATACACCGATCATGCGACCGATGCGATCCTGACATCGGCGTGGCTCCGCACGATCGCGCATGAAAAGCGTCTCTGGTCTCCGCCGGGAATGGCTGAGGTCGCTGCAACCGAAGGCTGGACTTTTGGTGTAGGGTAATTGTCCAGATAAAGGGATCTTAGTCTATGGCAAATTCCCCTCCGCTATTCGGTTGCATTGAGGCAGGCGGCACCAAATTCGTGCTCGGGATCGTGAGCGGATCGGGCGATATTGATGCGATTCACCGCATCGACACAACAGCGCCGTCTGAAACCATCAACGCTGCACTCGATTGGATGCGCGGGGAGAGCAACCGGGTTGGCCGACTGGCAGCGATCGGCATAGCAAGCTTCGGCCCCGTTTCGCTCGATCCGGCCGCTGCAGACTATGGTTTCATAACAGCAACAACCAAGCCAAATTGGTCCCAGACCAGCTTCGCCCCGATTTTTTCCGATGCCTTTGGCATTCCGGTCGGGTTCGACACGGACGTGAATGGCGCTGCCCTCGCCGAATATCGTTGGGGTGCCTCGAAAGGAGCATCGATCAGCGTTTACGTGACGATCGGGACAGGTATTGGGGGCGGGGCGATCGTCCACGGCCATCCGCTGCACGGATTGAGCCATCCGGAGATGGGCCACATCCGCCCACCACGCCACCCTCTGGATATCGAATTTCGCGGGATATGCCCCTTTCATGCCGATTGTATTGAGGGGCTGGCAAGCGGCCCCGCTATCAAAGCACGCTGGGGGCACACCCTGTCGGACCTCCCACAAGACCACCCCGCACATGAGATTATCGCTTGGTATCTCGCGCAGATGGTTACGACCCTTCAATCGATAATGGCACCCGAGAAGATTGTTCTTGGCGGCGGTGTAATGTTGACCCCGGGCCTGATCGACCGCATCCGTCGCGAGACCGATCTGCTCGGTGGCAGTTACTTTCGAGGCCGGGCAAGCGACATCATCGTGGCGCCCGGTCTGGGTGACAGGGCGGGCCTGCTTGGTGCGCTTGCCCTGGCCCAGGACGCACTCGCAAATCGCTGATCGGCACTTGCCGGGCGAAGATTGTCGTTGCACACTTACCCGACAAGAAACGGAGGGGAGCCATGAAACGAGTCGTAGCAAGCACCATCGTGTTGGCCACAGCGTTATTGCTGGGCGCTTGCGGGCAGCAGGGCAGTTTCGGCGGCAGCAAGAAGAGCGAAGCGGAAATCAGGGAGACCGCTTACCCCGAACAGGTTTATTGGGGAGACACCCATCTGCATACGTCCAATTCTTCTGACGCATTCAGTTTCGGCGTGCGGCTTGGGCCCGAAGAAGCGCTGCGGTTTGCTCAGGGTGAGGAAGTCACATCCTCGACAGGGATCAAGGCCAAGCTCGCCCGCCCGCTTGATTTTCTGGTGATTGCTGACCATTCAGACGGTCTGGCGGTCATGCGCTCCATATATGAAGCACCGCGCCTGCTGATCCGCGATCCATTGATCCGGCGCTGGCATGACATGCTCAACGAAGGGCCAGAACAGTCAATGAAGGTCGCTGCCGAACTCATCGACGGATTTTCCAAACGCACCCTTCCCGCAGCGATGCTTGACGCAAAAACCAACGAAAAGCGGACCAGATCGACCTGGGACGATCATCTTGGCATCGTCGAACGCTATAACTATCCCGGCAAGTTCACGGCCTTTGTGGGCTTCGAATATACGCTGATGCCCAAGGGCGATAACCTCCACCGCGTCGTCATCTTCCGCGACGGCAAGGACAAGGCCGAAAAGGTGCTGCCCTATTCCTCGTTCGTCGGCAAATCGCCTGACGATCTTTGGGACTATATGGACGCGTATGAAAAATCGACCGGCGGGCATATCCTGGCAATCCCGCATAATTCAAACGTTTCCAACGGCCTGATGTTCCAGATGACCCAGCCGGGCGGCGGCGCGATGACGGCGGCTTATGCCCGACGTCGCGCGGCGCACGAACCTCTCGTCGAAGCCACACAGATCAAGGGAGACAGCGAGGCGCATCCCTTCCTTTCGCCAAATGACGAGTTTGCTGATTTCGGGAAGGCGGGCTGGGATCTCGGCAACCTGACCATGGAAAGCAAGAAGACGCCGGACATGTTTGCGGGCGAATATGTGCGTGAGGCGCTCAAGCGCGGTCTGCTGATTGAGCAGATGACCGGCGTCAACCCCTACAAGCTCGGCATGATCGGCTCGACCGATTCCCACACGGCGCTTTCCACTGGCGATGAAAATAATTTTTTCGGAAAACACTCAGGCGTGGAACCCAGGGCTGGCCGGGCCACAGAGCCTCAAAATCTTGGTAGCAATGTCGGTCGCTTCGGCTGGCATTATCTGGCGGGCGGCTATGCGGCGGTTTGGGCAAAGGCCAATACGCGCGGGGCAATCTTCGATGCGATGACTCGCAAAGAGGTATACGCGACAACCGGTCCACGGATGCGGGTGCGGATGTTCGGCGGATGGGATTTCAGCGCCGCAGACCTCAAGGCAGACTGGGTCAAGGCCGGTTATGCGCGCGGCGTGCCGATGGGCGCAGACCTCAAGCCGGGCAAGGGCGCACCCAAATTCATCATCAGCGCGCTGAAAGACCCGCTGGGTGCCAATCTCGATCGCGTGCAGGTCGTCAAGGGCTGGGTCGACAAGGCTGGCAAGTTGCACGAACAAATCTATAATGTTGTTTGGAGCGATTCCGCAAAACGGCCGCTGCTGGGCAATGGCAAGCTGGCTCCGGTCGGCGATACGGTCGACCTTGCGACAGCCACTTATGCCAACAGTATTGGCGCGGCCCAATTGCAGACAGTCTGGACCGACCCTGGCTTCGATCCGGGCCTCAAGGCATTCTACTATCTGCGCGTCCTGGAAATCCCGACGCCGCGTTGGGTTGCCTATGATGCCGTCCGTTTCAAGGTGAAGATGCCGCCCGAAATTCGCATGAAAGATCAGGAGCGCGCCTATACTTCGCCCATCTGGTATTCGCCCAAGACCTGACAGGCGTTCGTGCTCAATAAGAATAACTATCTTGCGCGCCCAGCGATTGCGGGCATAGGGGCGCCATGGCCAAAGCATTGACCCATCTTGATCGGCTGGAAGCCGAGAGCATCCACATCATGCGCGAAGTCGTGGCCGAGGCGGACAAGCCGGTGATGCTCTATTCGGTGGGCAAGGATTCCGCCGTGATGCTGCACCTGGCGCGTAAGGCCTTTTATCCCTCGCCGCCGCCGTTCCCGCTGCTCCATGTCGATACGACGTGGAAGTTCCAGGAGATGTACACGCTGCGCGACCGAATGGCGCAGGAGAGTGGCATGGAGCTGCTCGTGTACAAGAACCAGGAAGCAATAGACCGGGAGATCAACCCGTTCGATCACGGCCCGCTGCACACGGATATGTGGAAGACCGAAGGACTCAAGCAGGCGCTCGACCTGTACGGTTTCGACGTCGCCTTTGGCGGCGCGCGACGCGACGAGGAGAAAAGTCGCGCAAAAGAACGCATCTTCTCGTTC
>JANLQV010000122.1:0-5509 GCA_031368025.1 Sphingomonadales bacterium
TTACATGACGGCTTTCGGTCTGATCGTGGCTGTGCCTGCGGTTATGGGCTACAACTGGCTGCAGCGTCGCAACAAGCTGATTGCAGAGCGGATGAGCAGATTCTGCGACGATCTTCATGGCGACATGATGTCGGGTGGCAAGATTCGGCCACAAGTAAAGTCTGCTGGTATGGCTGCAAAACCTGCCGCTACACCGGCCAAGGTCTAAGTCGACAGGGTAAGGCTGCACTCCGCACGGGCGTGTAGCCAATCCCGGGCCTGAATCGGACCTGAAGCGTATTACAGGAATAGGAAACTACTGATGGCAATGAGCACTGGCTCTGCTGGGGGCGAAGACGCCCCAATGTCGGACATCAACACCACTCCGCTCGTGGATGTGATGCTGGTCCTTCTTATCATCTTCCTCATCACGATTCCGGTTGTGACGAAGAAGGTGCCGTTGAAGGTGCCGACTCTTGCGTACCAGCCGACAATCACCAAGGCTGAAAATGTGATCCTTTCCGTGCGCGGTGAAGATGACGGTTCTTGCGGGGTTTATTGGGGTCAGTCCCGCGTTAATGCCAGCCAGTTGCTGTCAAAGGCTGCGGTCAAATTCAAGAACGAAGCAGACCGGCTCGGCCCGAACGTTACTGATCCAAACCTGTTTCCCGAAGTCCATATCAGAGGCGATCAGAACGCGCCTTACCGGTGCATCGGCGGGACGATTTCGATCATGCAGAGCGCGGGCTTTATTCGGGTGGGCTTTATTTCAGAACCCAAGGGCGGAGCGTTGGCCCGTTAATCGGCAGATCAACCCGGACTGATTTTTTTGGAGAGTTTTTTATGGCAATGAGTTCCGCAAGTGGCGGCAGCGACGAACCGATGATGGATATCAACACCACGCCGTTGATCGACGTGATGCTGGTGCTGCTGATCATGTTCATCATTACCCTGCCACCGGCCACTCATGCGGTAAAAATCGATCTTCCGCAGGATTGTGCGCCTAATTGTCCACCTCCACCCGAAATTTTGCCGACCAAGAACGTGCTCTATATCGCACCGAACGATGCGATCTTGTGGAACGGACAACCAGTGGCGCTGTCACAGCTTCAGGGCATGCTCGAAGCAACGCAGACGATGGACCCAGTCCCGGAATTGCATCTTCAGCCCGACGCCAATGCGCGTTACGATACTGTCGACAAGGTGCTTGCAGCGACGAAGCGTGCCAATGTTTCCAAAATGGGATTTATCGGCAACGAGGCTTATCGCGGATTCTGATTGGCCCTGATCGGAAAGACGAAAAAGGGCGACCCGCAGGCCGCCCTTTTTCGTATCAACCCGCGTTCACCCAATGGCGAAGTAATGTGTGGGCGATCGCGAACGCCGGAGGCGCCCGGAAACGCGCATTTTCTCCCCCCGCAAGTGCCGCGCGCGCCTCGTCGCGAGTCACCCACATTGCGTCCTCAAGCTCATTGGTATCGAGCGTGATGGTCGGATCGATCGTTTCGGCAACGCACGCGATCATCAGTTGCGATCCGCCGAACGGCCAGGGCTGGCTGGTCACGTAGCGAACCGCACCCGTTGTGATTCCGGCCTCTTCATTGAGTTCGCGTCGTACCGCTTCCTCTATGCTTTCGCCGGGTTCAAGAAAGCCTGCAAGAGCCGAATAGCTTCCCGGCGGAAAGCGGGATTGGCGACCCACCAGCGCCTTGCCGTCATCTTCGGCCAGCATGATGACCACGGGGTCTGTCCGCGGAAAATGGTCAACACCGCAACTGTCGCAGCGCCGCCCCCAACCTGCGCGAAACAACTTCGTTTCACCGCCGCAGCGGCCACAAAAGCCATTGGCGTTATGCCATTCAATCACCGAGCGTGCTGCGCCATAGATCGCCGCCTCTTCGGCCGGAAGGAGCGAAAGCGCCTGCCACATGGCGGGAGAGCGCATCGGCCCGCCATCGCCTTGCGCCAGCATCGCGAAATGCGGGAGATCCCCGATCAGGCCAAGCAAGATGAATTCCGCTTCCACCGGGGCCTCGGCCATGCTCTGCCACACCAGGCCTCCTTCGGGGCTGAGTTTCGGATCGAGACCGGTGAGGTGCAGCAGCCGTCCGCGCCAATCGTTGAGCGCCGCGTTGAACGCATCCACATCGTTGCGCAGTCGGTCGGCCCGGTCGAGCGGGGATCCTGTGAAGCCGGGGCTAAGTGTCATAGGCTTGCGTAGACGGCCTTGCCGAAGCCCATCGCAAACACGTCGCCCGTGCCGGAAATGACCTGCGACCAACCAGAGCCGCGAAGGCCGCGCGTGCGATCAACCCAGGCAACGGTCGATGCGGCACCGCCCCAGCCATAAGTGCCAATGCCTTCGCCATTGGTTCCGGGAACCAATGTGACACGCCCGCCCGCGCCAAAGCCCTGACCCTTTACGAAGCTCTGCATCTCGGTTTTGGGATGAACCAGATTGGACATGCCCATCAGCGCGGTTTCGCGCTTCATGATGCGCGTGCCGCCCAGTGCTCCCTCGCCCATCAGCATAGCAAGGAAACGATCATAATCGCGCATTGAGCTGACAAGCCCTGATCCACCAAAGGGCGGGGTCTTGTCGAGATAGACGCTTTCACGGGCCGGATCGATGGGCACAGTGCCGAACGGCGTGGCCCCGTGATTTGTCGTGAAGCGGCCGATTTCGCTCTCTGGTACCTGCCAGAAGCTGCTGGTCATCCCCAGCGGATCGAAAATCCTTTTCTGAACGAACGCGTCAAACGACATCCCGCTCGCCACTTCGATCACGCGCCCCATCAAATCCAGTCCGACCGAATAGCTCCACTTGACGCCGGGATCAGCGATCAACGGCAAGGTCGCGAGCCGATCGGCGAATTCCGCCAACGTTGGCGGATTGGGGGCACCGCCGTCAAAGCCGGGGATCGGCTTGCGGCTCACCTGCCCGGCGCCAAGGCCAAGCCTCAGATATTCCTTAAGGAGAGGCCCCTTGGTCACAATCGCATAGCCAAGGCCAGCGGTATGGGTGACCAGGTTGCGAACACTGATCGGCGCTTGCGACGGACGGCTTTGCAGGCTCTTGTCGGGATTGACGAGCACACGCGGGTTGGCGAATGCGGGCAGGAAGTCGGCGATGTTCTGGTCGAGGGAGAGCTTGCCCTCCTCAATCAGGATCATCGCTGCCATGCCCGTGATCGGCTTGGTCATTGAATAGCAGCGCCAGAGCGAATCAGGCGTGATCGCCGCAGAGGACGAGTCTTGCGAAAGGCGACCTGATACAAGGAAGTCGGCCTGATCAGTGCCGCGGGCAATCGCGCCGCCATCGCCTGGAATATATTTGCTTGCGACCTTTTCATCGAGATAGGCCTGCACCGTCGACCAGGTTGAGGAAATGCCCCGCTTTGCCCAGGATGGCGCCGCCAGAAATCCGCTGGCAAGCGCCGTCGCGCCAATAAAGTGCCGTCTGTTCAATTCAATACTCACGCATATCCTCCGTTGCACGAGCCAGCTGCGCCGCTTTCGCGAACACGCTGGGCAATCCGGCTTCGTCTATCCTGCTAACAGGCCACCATTCCCCGACAAGTGGCAGTTTGCAATCGTTATTGACAGCGATTGCCATCACAACAAGTTGCAAACTGAAGTGAGTGAAGACGTGGCGCACAATGCCGTAGCGTTTCCACTCCCCGGCAAAGGGTGGCGTCAAATCCGGATTTTCCGACCAGACCGATGACGGCAGAGCGCGCATCCCGCCAAGAAGGCCCTTTGGCGGGCGCGTGACCAGAAAAACCCGATCGTCGCAAGTCATCCACCAGGCGACGCCGTTTCGCTCCGGACGGATCGCTCTGCTTGCCTTCGCCGGAAAGGCCTGATGCGCGTTTCGGCCGCGGCAATCCTGGTTGACGGGACAAATCTCGCAACGCGGGTTTCGCGGCGTGCAGACCGTGGCCCCCAGATCCATCATCGCCTGCGCAAAATCACCCGCCTGATGTGGGGGCGTAAGGCTTTGCGCCAAGGCGTAAATCTTTGTTTTGTCGGGTTCGGCAAAAAGCCGTGCGACGACGCGTTCAACATTGCCATCCACAACCACTGCCCGATTTCCGAACGCAATCGAGGCGATCGCTGCGGCTGTGTAGCGCCCGATCCCGGGCAATTTCAGCAACGCACCCTCTTGCGACGGAAAGATGCCGTCATGATCCAGAGCGATGATGCGCGCGCAGGCGAGAAGGTTGCGCGCGCGGGCATAATAGCCAAGCCCGGCCCATGCGCTCATCACATCTTCGTCGCGCGCTTCTGCAAGCGCGCCAACACTGGGCCAGCGGGACGTGAAGGCCGCAAAATAGGGCCTGACGGCTGCCACCGTAGTTTGCTGGAGCATGATCTCCGACAGCCAGACGCGATAGGGCCAATCAGGGTCATCAAGCGGCAAGGGAGTTCCCGGCGGGTTCCGCCAGGGGAGATCACGGGCGTTCGCGCCAAAATGATTCAAAATCCTGTGGGCAATTGCGTCTGGCGTATCGACGAGCATGACGCGCTATGGCATGTGTTCGCGCGATGGCGAAACAAAAGTCAGGTTCCGGGTCTGAGGAAAAGCCACGCGGCGGGCGGGCCCGGCGCATGGGAGAAATGCTGCCCGATATCGGCGGCACCGCATTCCGCCGTTTCGGCTTCGTCCAATCCTCGATCGTGAGCCGCTGGAAAGAGATTGTCGGCGAGCGTTACGCCGATGTGTCTGCGCCAGAATCGATCCGTTTCCCGCAGGGCAAGCGCGCCGATGGCGTGCTGACGCTGTCGGTTGCCGGTGCACACGCCCCGATGATGCAGCACGTCATTCCCGTCATAATCGAGCGGGTGAACCGCTTCTTCGGCTATGCAGCAATTGCCCGCGTCACTATCCGCCAGGGTGAGGTCATCAAGCCTGCTCCTCCAAAAAGGCGGCCGGAACTTGCCGCCTTGCCGGTCGAACTGGGTGACAGTCTGAGGACAATCGCCGATCCGGAATTGAAAGCGGTGCTTGAATCGCTGGCGCGTGGCGTTGCAACGGCAACGCAGCCAGTGGTCGTTGGAAAGGTAAGTTGATGCGTAAAATCACTTTGGTCTTCGGTGCACTTGCGCTGATCGCGGCCACCGCCCCGAACTGGGTATCTTCAGTGCGGGTCCAGCCGAATGGCGCGTTCATTATGGGAAAACCTGCGGCCCCCGTGAAGCTCGTTGAATATCTGAGCTATACCTGTTCGCATTGCGCTCATTTCACCGAGGAGGCCAGCGCACCGCTCAAGGCCAATTACATCACCAAGGGGCTCGCTTCGGTCGAAGTGCGAAACGCAGTGCGCGATCGATATGATTTTACGGCTGCCCTGCTCGCCCGCTGCGGAGGGCCAGCGCGCTTCTTCGGCAACAGCGAAGCGCTGTTTGCAACGCAAGCGACGTGGCTGGGCAAGGCCAGCGAATTTGAGACAGCCAATGCCGACCAGCTCGGCAAGCTGGCAATGAATGAGAGCCTTAAGGCGATCGCACGCGGCGTGGGGCTTGATGC
>JANLQV010000141.1:0-6321 GCA_031368025.1 Sphingomonadales bacterium
TTCGGGTTGACCTTCACATGCAGATACAGATGCACGCGGCGACCCAGCGACGTGGCAATCTCCGCGCGGGCGGTTGATCCGATTTCCTTTAACCGCGCGCCGCCTTTGCCGAGGATGATCGCACGCTGGGTGGGGCGCTCGACGAGAATTTGCTGGTGAATCTCAACCGACCCATCCTCGCGCTCAGTATATTTCTCGGTCTCGACCGTGCTGGCATAGGGGAGTTCTGCGTGAAGCTGGAGATAGAGCTGCTCGCGCGTGATCTCTGCCGCGTTCATCCGGTCGGTCGCGTCAGACACCTGGTCTGCGGGGAAATGCCACGGCCCGTCGGGCATCGCCTTGGCCAGCGCGGTTTTGAGTTTGGGCAAGCCATCGCCGGTCGCAGCGCTCACAAACCACGTCTCGTCGAACCCGGCCCATTGGTTTAACCGCTCGGCATGGACGAGCAGCTTGGCCTTGTCGGCAAGGTCGACCTTGTTGATAATCAGGATTTTGGGCTCTGGCCGATCCTTTAACGCTTGCGCAATCGGTTCTACCTTGGGGCCGAGTCCGCCTTTTCCGTCCACGACAAGCGCAATCACGTCTGCTTCCGACGCGCCACCCCAGGCCGCTTGCACCATCGCGCGATCCAACCTTCGCTTTGGCTCGAAGATGCCGGGCGTGTCGACCAGCATCATCTGGGTCTCGCCCTCAATCGCTATCCCCATGAGCCGGACCCGGGTTGTCTGCGCTTTGGGTGAAACAATCGCGACCTTTTGACCGACTAGCGCGTTGACGAGCGTCGACTTGCCCGCATTGGGGGCGCCGACAATGGCAATCACGCCGCATTTCTGTGTCATGTGAGCTTCTCGAGCAGTGCGGTGGCGGCGGCGGTTTCGGCTTCCTGTTTCGAGCTGCCTTCGGCAATGGCCTCGCCGGCGGAACCCACCGAAACATGAATCGTAAAGCGCGGGGCATGATGAGGGCCAGAACGGTCGGTCACGGTATAAACCGGTGGCTTGCGATTTCGCGCCGCCGCCCATTCCTGCAGCTCTGATTTGGGATGTCGCGGCGCGCTTTGCTGGCCTTCCATCAGCACCGCCCAATGTTTCCGGATAAAGACGCTTGCCGCCTCCAGTCCCTGATCGAGCCACAATGCGCCAATCAAGGCCTCGACCACATCGCCCACAACATTGTCGCTGCCATAGGCTCCGTCATCGCGGGCCTGCTTGCCAAGCCTGATAAAGGGAACGACGCCAATATCGCGCCCGACCTGAGCGCAGGACGCTCGGGTCACAAGCGCATTCAGGCGAAATGAAAGCCTGCCTTCTGCATCATCTTCGAAGGCAGCGTAAAGCCAATCCGCTATGACGAGACCCAACACGCGGTCCCCAAGGAACTCGAGTCTCTCATAGGTTTCGCTGCCGTAGCTGCCGTGGGTGAAGGCCCTTGTATAGAGCGATAGGTCGCGGGGAACGATGCCCAGCCTGTCATCAAGCCAGATCGCAAGATCGCTCAAAAGCCCTCACCGATGCGGTTCCAGCGGGCGGCCGAGAACCATGTCCACGGCTTCAGCCATTCGGCGCTGCCGTCGGTAGAAAAGATTGAGAACCAGGCGCGACCAATGATATTCTCGGTTGGCACAATCCCTATTCCCGCACCTTCGACAGCAGGAAAACGGCTATCCGCGCTGCGATCACGGTTGTCACCCATCAGGAAAACATGATCAGCCGGGATCGAATAGACTTCGGTATCGTCGGCGGGAACCGTGCCAAGATCGAGAACGTTATAACTTTTTCCGTTGGGCAGAATCTCGTGATAGCGAGGATATCGGCACCGCTCGGTTCCGTCGCTGGCCTTTTCCCGGAACTGCGCGGCATCGGCCTTTTTGCAAGCGCTATTGCCGGTCAACGGTTCGAGGAGATCGGTGACGCGCTTGCGCGGAATCGGTGTCCCGTTGAGAATGACCTGGCCGTTGCGAACTTCGATGAGATCGCCCGGAAGGCCAATCACCCGCTTGATATAGTCCTGGCTTTGGTTTGGTGGTGCCTTGAAGACCACCACATCACCGCGCTCGGGATCACGACCGAAAATCCGTCCGCTCCAGAGCGGTGGCGAAAACGGGATCGAATAATGAGTGAAGCCATAGGGCCATTTCGCGACGACCAGATAGTCACCGATCATCAGGCGCGGGAGCATCGATTCAGACGGAATACTGAATGGAGCAAAGACGAAGCTGCGCAAGATCAGCACGACGATGACAAGTTTGAAGAGAAAGGCGGTGAAGCTGCTTTCCTGCTTGGCCGATGCGCGAGGTGTGTTGGATTGGTTCATGCCGACGCGCTCTGCGGTTTTGTCATCACGGCGTCAAGCGGGGCTGGTTCAAGCGGGACAACCGCGTTAGGGGCGGGATGAACAGGCCAGGAGTAATAAAAGTATGACAGCCGCCGATTGGGCATTCTTGAACGCCGCGCCAGTGGCATCGCTCGAAGACTTGTTTGCTGGTGATCCAGGGCGTGTGGATGCGTTGTCGCTTGGTGTTGCGGGGCTCTGGTTCGATTGGGCAAAAACCCACCTGACGCCTTCGCTTTTGTCGGGGTTTGAGAAGCTTGCGGCGATACAAAAACTGGCAGAACGTCGCGACGACCTGTTTTGCGGACGGATCGTGAACCCGACCGAGGGGCGTGCCGCCGAGCACACCGCCGAACGCGGCGAGGGTGCTGCCGAAAGCGTCCAGCGTGCCAAGGCCTTTCACGGCCGGATGCGCAGCCTGATTGATGCGATCGAGGCCGGGGCGATGGGCGATATCCGTCATGTCCTCCATATCGGGATCGGCGGATCGGCTTTGGGGCCCAAACTGCTGGTCGACGCGCTGGGCAGGGATGCAGGGCGTTTCGACGTAGCGGTTGTCTCCAATGTCGACGGTGCCGCGCTCAAGGAAGTATTTGCCCGGTTTGACCCGCACAAAACCCTGATCGCGATTGCATCCAAGACGTTCACGACGACCGAGACGATGCTCAACGCTGAAAGCGCTTTGAACTGGATGATCGCAGCGGGCGTCGAAGATGCGCAGGGCCGCGTCATCGCGCTTACGGCTAATCCGCAACAGGCTTTTGACTGGGGCGTGGACGAAACACGCATCCTGCCGTTCAGCGAGAGCGTCGGCGGGCGCTATTCGCTCTGGTCGAGTATCGGCTTTCCAGCAGCGATTGCGCTGGGCTGGAATGCGTTCGAGGAAATGCTTGAGGGCGCGGCCGAAATGGATCGCCATTTCCGGCTTGCTCCGCTGGACAGGAACGCGCCCTTCATCGCGGCTTGTGCAGACCTGTATTATACACAAGCCCGTGGTTGCGAGACGCGTGCGGTGTTCGCCTATGATGAACGATTGCGCCTCCTGCCCTCCTATCTTCAGCAGCTCGAGATGGAATCGAACGGCAAATCGGTGACGACCGATGGTCAGCCGCTGGGACGGAATTCGGCTGCCGTTACATGGGGCGGCGTCGGGACTGACGCGCAGCATGCGGTGTTCCAGCTGCTTCATCAGGGAACACGGCTGATCCCGGTTGAGTTCCTGGCGTCCGTCGAGCCGGGGCATGATCTGGATGAGGAGCATCACCGCCAGCTCCTCAATAATTGCTTTGCGCAAGGTGCCGCGTTGATGGCCGGTCGGCCAAACGATGATCGCGCGCGCGCCTATGCCGGCGACCGGCCCTCGACGACCATATTGCTTGACGATCTTGACCCACGGACATTGGGTGCCCTGATCGCCTTTTACGAACATCGCGTATTTACGAATGCGGTTCTGCTCGGGATCAACCCTTTCGATCAGTTCGGGGTTGAGTTGGGCAAGGAAATGGCCAAGGCGATGGATGGCGAGGGCGCCCGCTTCGACGCCTCAACCGAGGCCCTGATCGCGCGGACCTTCGGATAAGGATCCGATCAAAATAATACCGAAAAGGCATTGGCAGGCTTGCAGGCTTCATCCTAAATCGGCAGCCAGAACGGAGCATCATCATGGATTTCGATTTCGACCTGTTTATCATTGGCGCAGGTTCAGGCGGAGTGCGTGCGGCAAGAGTGGCGGCCCAGCACGGCGCACGGGTGGCAGTGGCCGAAGAATATCGGGTCGGGGGGACATGCGTCATCCGTGGCTGCGTCCCCAAGAAGATGCTCGTCTATGGCGCCCATTTTGCTGAGGACTTACATGAGGCCGAGCAGTTCGGCTGGGACATCGAGGGCGCAAAGTTTAATTGGCCGCGATTGCGCGATACCGTCCAGAAGGATGTGACGCGTCTTGAAGGCCTGTATACTCAGACGCTCGACAATAACCGGGTGACCATCTTTCCCGAGCGCGCGACCGTGACGGGACCGAACAGCGTGCGGTTGGCCAGCGGCAAGGACGTGACGGCAAAGACAATCCTGATCTCGACAGGTGCCTGGCCGGCACGGCCCGATGTGCCAGGCGCTGAGCTTGGCATCACCTCGAACGAGATATTCCACCTCGATGCGCTCCCCAAGCGCGCGATCATCGCCGGGGCAGGGTATATCGCCAATGAGTTTGCGGGCATCCTCCACGCTTTCGGAGTCCATGTGACGCTGGTGACGCGCGGCGAACGGATGCTGCGCGGTTATGATGATGAAATTGTCGATCATCTGGTCGATCTGACCCGCAAGAAAGGCATTGATCTCAGGCTGCACTTTCCCTTCAAATCGATCACCCGCAGCGATAAGGGTTGCCTGGTGGTCGACGGCGGCGATCAGGGAATGTTCGAGACCGACCTCGTGATGTGGGCCACGGGTCGCAACCCGAATACCAAAGGGTTGGGCCTTGAAGCAGCAGGCGTTGCACTCGACAAGGCGGGTGCGGTCGTGGTCGACGACTATAACCAGTCTTCGATCCCCAGCATCTATGCCGTGGGCGATGTCACCAACCGGGTGCAACTGACCCCGGTCGCCATCCGCGAAGGCCAGGCCTTTGCCGATACCGTCTTTGGCGGGATGAAACGGACCGTCGACTATCGCGCGATCCCGACCGCTGTTTTCGCCAGCCCACCGATTTCCGGCGTTGGCCTGACGGAAGCGCAGGCGCGTGCTGAATATGGCGATGCAGTACGTATCTACAAAAGCGACTTTCGACCGATGAAGAATGTCGTTTCCGGCCGCCAGGAACGCGGGCTTTACAAGATGATCACCACCGGGCCGGATGAGAAAGTCGTCGGCCTCCATTTGATCGGGCCCGACAGTTCGGAAATTCTTCAGGCCGCCGCGATTGCGGTCAAGGCAGGGCTGGGCAAAGCCGCGTTCGATGATACGGTGGCATTGCATCCCAGCATGGCCGAGGAACTGGTGTTGATGAAGTAACGGATGCTAACCGACCCGGTTCGCGACCAGATCATCGACCACAGCCGGATCTGCAAGCGTCGTAATATCCCCCAGATTGCTTACATCGCCCTCGGCAATCTTGCGTAATATGCGCCGCATGATCTTGCCGCTGCGGGTTTTGGGAAGGGCGGGGGTGAACTGGATCGCGTCGGGCGTGGCAATCGGGCCGATTTCCTTCCTCACCCAGCCAACCAGTTCCTTGCGCAGTGCTTCGCTGGCCACATCATTGGCGTTGAGCGTCACATAGGCATAGATGCCCTGGCCCTTGATGTCGTGCGGCATGCCGACGACCGCCGCCTCGGCAACTTTGGGATGCAGGACAAGCGCAGATTCGACCTCCGCCGTGCCCATGCGGTGGCCGGAGACGTTGATGACATCATCGACCCGGCCCGTGATCCACCAATAGCCATCCTCATCGCGCCGGGCGCCGTCTCCGGTGAAATATTTGCCAGGATAGGTGGTGAAATAGGTTTCGAAGAAACGCTGGTGATCGCCCCAGACCGTGCGCATCTGGCCGGGCCAACTCCTCACGATGCAAAGGTTTCCGCTGGCCGCGCCGTGGAGGACTTTGCCCTCCGCATCGACAAGCTGGGGTTCGACGCCGGGCATCGGTTTGGTTGCAGAGCCGGGCTTGAGGTCGGTCGCACCGGGCATCGGGGAGATCAGCGCGGCACCGGTTTCGGTCTGCCACCAAGTATCAATGATCGGGCAACGACCTTCGCCGACAACGCTGTGATACCAACGCCACGCTTCCGGGTTGATCGGTTCGCCAACTGTTCCAAGTAATTTCAGTGATTTACGGGATGTTTTTGTGACATAATCGTCGCCTTCGCGCATCAGTGCGCGCAGCACGGTGGGGGCTGTGTAAATGGTGTGAACCTGATGCCGGTCGCATACTTCCCAAATCCGGCTAGGCGTCGGCCAGTTGGGGACGCCTTCATACATCAGCGTGGTCGCGCC
>JANLQV010000147.1:0-5623 GCA_031368025.1 Sphingomonadales bacterium
CAACGAGTCATGTTGGGTGATGAAACGCTGACTGACGCCCGTGTTGTGGCGGCGTTCCTTTCGCGCGAAGGCCGGCCCAAACGCCAGCCCAAGCCGTGGGTCGCTGCGTTTGAAACCCTGTTACCCAAGGACACACAAGACTGATGCAAGACCTTGCCTTCAACACTAACGCCGCGACGCTCTCTCCGATCGCGCTGTTCCTCCAGGCCGATATCATCGTGAAGATCGTCATGACCGGGCTGGTGCTGGCAAGCATCTGGACCTGGTCGATCATCGTCGGGCAATGGCTGAAGCTGCGCACGGTATCGCGCGACTCCCAACAGTTCGAGCGCGATTTCCTGAAGGCGGACGATCCCAGCGCCTTTCAGGAAGCCAATCGCGACTCCGAACTGCCTAGTGCGAGAATCGTGCAGGCGGCACTTGCCGAATGGAAGCGCTCAACCGGTGGACGCGCAACCATCGACCGCGAGGGGACGCGCACCCGATTGGCAACGGCAATGGGTGCCGCCGTTGCTGCCGAAGTCGACCGGCTGTCGGACCGGCTGAACATCCTTGCCACGGTCGGGAGCGTCGCCCCCTTTGTCGGGCTGTTCGGCACGGTCTGGGGCATCATGCGGAGTTTTACCGCGATTGCCGCCGAACAGAATTCGTCGCTTGGCGTTGTGGCGCCGGGGATTGCCGAGGCACTGTTTGCCACTGCGCTTGGCCTGTTCGCCGCGATCCCGGCCGTGATCGCTTATAACCGCTTTGGGCATGGCCTGAACCGGCTTGAGGCTCGGCTCAATCGCTTTGCGGATGCCTTTCATGCCACGCTCAGCCGGGAACTCGAACTGTGATCACCACACCGTCCGCCTCCCGCCGCCGCGCCCGGCGCGCGCCAATGGCCGAAATCAATGTGACGCCGATGGTGGATGTCATGCTTGTGCTGCTCATCATCTTCATGGTCACAGCGCCGTTGCTGATGGCCGGTGTGCCAGTGAACCTGCCCGATAGCCGAGCCAAGGCGCTCGAACAGGATCAGGAGCCGGTGCAGGTTTCGCTCGATGAAAGCGGTGCGCTGTTCATCGGGGATCAGCTCGTGCCGTTCGATGAACTGCCCGCCCGACTTGCCGCGATCGCCGAAAATGGCGCGGGCAAACCGCCGCAGGTCTTCCTTCGCGCCGATCGCGGCCTTGATTATGGCGCGGTGATGCGGGTGATGGGCGAACTCAATCGCGCTGGTCTCAATCGGGTTTCGCTCGTCACCACGGGCGACAGCGGCGAGGGCCAATAGTGGATCGTGCCGAACGAACAGGGCTTGGCGTCGCGGTTATCGCGCATGCCGCGCTGTTCGCGGCGCTCTCTCTGAACCTGTTGAAGCCGCCTGCGCTGCCGAAGATCGAGAACGATCCGATCGAGGTTTCGATTGTCGATCAGGTTGCGCTGCAATCCTCCGCGCCAATCCCTGCGCCAGCGGCCGCTCCTGCGCCCGCTCCGGCTGAAACAGCGCCAGCGCCGCCCGAAGAACTGGCGCCTGCACCCTTGCCGCCCGTGGCGCAGCCCAAGCCAACGCCCAAGCCTGTCGCGAAACCATTGCCCATGCCGTTGACGAAACCAGCGCCCGCAAAACCGGTGCAGACGCGTGCTCAACCCCAGCGTAAGCCCGGCCTTTCGCGCGATCTGGTTTCGGGGCTGAGCGACGCGCCGTCCAACGTGACCGCCAACGGAACGCCAGCGAAGGTGATCGGCGCAGCCGTTGCGTCTTCGATTGGCGCTGAGATCCGAAGGCAGTTGAAGCCGTATTGGAAGCCCCCAACAGGAGCTGACGCGGAAATGTTGCGAACGACTATTTCGGTTCACTTGAACCGTGACGGATCAATATTGGGTTCTCCGCAGTTGGTTCGCCAGACCGGTGTCAACGAAAGCAACCGTGGTCAGGCCAAACTTCACGTCGATCAGGCAATCAAGGCAGTTCGCCTCGCTGCACCTTTCAAACTTCCCGCTGAATACTACGATGCATGGCAGGAAATTCAGCCCAATTTTGACGCAAGGTTAGCGCAATGAATAGTCGTTTTTCACTCCTCGTACTGGCCGCCGCTCTCGCTGCCACGCCTGCGCATGCCCAACTAAGTGTGGATGTCACCGGAGAAATCCAGAACGACCTCACCATCGCTGTGCCCGTCATGCCCACACCCCAACCCACGGCCACGGCAGCCGGTTCGACTGATGCACTGGGTCGGCAGATTGCCGAAGTGATCGCTTCCGATCTGCGTGGCTCCGGCCTTTTCAAGCCGGTCGGCCCCGGCGGCATTCGTCCGATTGGATATGAAGAAGTCACCGCACCGCGCTATGACGGTTGGGCCGCAAGCGGTGCTGAGGCACTGGTGCAAGGCTTTGTCCGCGCCGATCCGAATGGCGAACTGACGGTCGGCTGCTATCTTTACGATGTTGCGCTGAAATCCGAACTGACGCGGCAGGGTTATGTCATCGCCGCGAGAGACTGGCGCCGCGCCGCACACAAATGCGCCGATGCGATCTATGCGCGGCTCTCCGGCGAGAGCCCGTTCTTTGACAGCCGGATCGCCTATATCGCGGAAAGTGGGCCCAAGGATCGCCGGATCAAGCGACTGGCAATCATGGATTCTGACGGGGCCAACCACCGCTTCATCACCAACGGCCAGACGCTGGCCCTCACGCCCCGCTTTTCCCCCGATTACAAATCGATTGTCTATCTGAGTTATCTTGGCAGCCGCCCGCGCATCTTCATCTATGACGTCGCAGCGGGAAAGCAGAAGCTCGTGACGGAGAGCGCAAACCCGACCTTTTCTCCCCGCTTTTCGCCCGACGGAAAGTCTGTTCTCTATTCGATGGCCATAGCGGGCAATACGGACATCTACCGGATTTCCATCAATGGCGGCGCGCCACAGCGGCTGACCAGCTTGCCAGGTATCGATACCGGGGGAAGTTTTTCGCCCGATGGTTCAAAGATTGTGTTTGAAAGCGATCGTTCGGGGAGCCAGCAAGTCTATGTGATGAATGCTGACGGCTCCGGCCAACAGCGTATCAGCTTTGGCGGGGGGCGTTACGCGACGCCCGAATGGAGCCCGCGCGGAGATCTGATCGCCTTCACCAAGATCGTCGGCAATTTCCGGATTGGCGTGATGAACCCCGGCGGGGGCGGCGAACGGCTGCTGACCGATAGCTGGCAGGATGAAGCGCCAAGCTGGTCGCCCAATGGCCGGGTGATCCAGTTTTTCAGATCAGCGAAGGGTAGTGGCAAAGCCAGTGTCTGGCAGGTTGACCTGACAGGCGTTAACGAACGGCGTATCCCAACCCCCCTTGACGGGTCCGATCCCGCCTGGGGGCCCTTGTTGCCATAGTAGAGTAAAGGAGACAGAAAGTGAAAAAGACAGCAACCAATCTCATTCTGGTGACGTCTTTGGTCGCGCTTGCCGCGTGCGCGCCAAAGCGCAAGGTCGCAGATATTCCGCCCCCACCGGTCGCCAGCAACGAAGTTGTTGCCGATCCCAATGCGGGTCGCCCCATGCCCGGCAGCCAGGCAGATTTTATCGCGAGCGTTGCAGCCGATCGTGTGCTTTTCGATACTGACAAGTTTGACATTGATGCCGAAGATCAGGCCACACTGAGAAGCCAGTCGGAATGGCTTGGCCGTTATCCAAACAAGCGCGTGACGATTGAAGGGCATGCCGATGAACGCGGAACACGCGATTACAATATTGCCTTGGGAGAGCGCCGCGCCAATGCCGCCAAAAATTACCTCGCCACGCTCGGTGTCGACGCGGCACGGATTTCGACGATCAGCTATGGCAAGGAAAGGCCCGACGCACTGGGTTCGGATGAGGAAAGCTGGGCCCGCAACCGCCGCGCCGTGACCGTGACGGTTCAGTAGAACCGGATTGTGGTGAAGTCTGTCTCGCGCGGCGCCCATTGCGGCGTCTGACGGCGGAATTGCCATTTGACGACAGAAACTGATGTAAATTCCTGCGATCAAAAAAAGGAGCCGGAGCAGCAATTACCACTCCGGCCCGAAATGATCAGCGGGAGGTGCGGATCAGAACTTGAAGGCGGCTTCCACAAAGACCTGACGGCCGCGGTTTTGGGTGACGATGCGATCATCACCCGGGGCAGCTCCGCTAAACGGCGCGGCGCCGGCTGTGTTGACCCATATCTCGTTGGTCAAATTGCTTCCAATCAACGACAATTTCCACTTTCCAGCCGGGGCGCCGATGGAGATGGCGCCATCGAGGGTCACGTAGCTTTTCTGTCGATAATCATTGTTGACTGAAATGGAGCTGGCCAAATATGAGCTGGTGTATGAGGCATTGGCATTCAGCCCAACTTCCAACGTATCGCTGACGGGCGTCTTCCAATCGACTGCAATATTGCCCGATAGCTTCGGTGCGCGCGGTGCCACGCGCCCATTCAGGTCTTCGGTTTGGGTAATGAACAATTTCGTATATTTGGTATCAGTGTAGGAAAGCGCTCCGGACAGGCGCAGGCCTTCGGCCGGTGTTCGCCATGACCAATCAATGTCAACGCCCTTGGTCGTCAATTGGCTTGCGTTGAATGTCTTGAAATTGAAGATTGTCGGGTCGAAAATCTGCACCTGCAAACCGGTAAACTGATAGTAGAAAAGAGCCGTGTTTATCGTGACGGTACGATCGGCAAATTGCGTTTTGACACCAACTTCCCCGCCCTTCGATGTTTCAGATCCGAACCGCAGACCTGCCTCTGCCGCCGCTCGCGTGGCAGCGACCGGGCTGTTCAGGTCTGCCAAACCGATTGCGGGCAAAGCATTGTTATCAATACCGCCAGATTTGAAGCCTGTTTTGTAGGACGCGTAGAGATTGATATCATCGGCGGCCTGATACTTCACGGTGACTTCCGGCGACAAATTGCTGTCAGAAAACTTGATCGGACCAGCAAAGAAGCCGGAGCCAAGAAAGCCGCCTAAGAGTGCGCCAACAAAATTGGTGTTGTCGGAATGGACATAGGGAAAGCCAATCGTTGTTGACTTGTGCTCGTCGGTCCACCGCAATCCACCCGATAGTTCAAGTTTATCGGTAACATCAATGGTTGTGCTGCCAAAGAACGACAAGGCTTTCGCCTTGCTGTTGCGCACGGCGAACCAGTCAAACGTAAATCCGGTGATCGGGTCAGGTCGGGCCAACGAGACATTGAAACCGTTTTGCGATGTCGAATACGGAATGTTACGCTTTTCCCAAAATGCACCGAGCATGAAGTTGAACGCACCGTCAAAATCGCTCGTGAGCCGGAATTCCTGGGTATATTGGGATAGCCCGTTTCGGTATGGGGCCTTGAGGCCTGCGTGCCGACCGTCCGCCATCTTGCCGGTATAGGCGAAGTTGTCATTATATTCGTTATCGAGATGCAGGTAGCCCGATATCGAGGACAGCTTGAGGGTAGGGGATAGTTTCCAATCCCACTTGAGCCGCGTGAAGAAAATTTCGGTGTTATTATAAGGCTGGCTAATGTCCCGACCGGATCCGGTGGTTCCAGTTGGAACGACATTGATCAGCGGGTGCCCATCCGAGGCGGGATAAAGCCCGTCATGAATGTTGCAGGAATGGCTTGGCGCGATTGTAATGGCAAGAGGTGCCGT
>JANLQV010000177.1:0-4640 GCA_031368025.1 Sphingomonadales bacterium
CAGCGGGGGTTCAACTTCCATCATTCCCGAAACCACCGAAAAACCGTCAAAGCCCGGCATCTGGATATCGAGGAAGACAAGATCCGGTTTGTGCGTCTTGATGGCGCGGATCGCTTCGCGACCGTTAATGCAGGTTTCGATGATATCAACGTCGGGGTGCGCTTCGAGCCGCAATTGCAGGCCCTGAATTGCGAGTTTCTCATCATCGACAAGGATGGTCCGAATGGTCATGCTGTCTCCTGCTCGCGATAGGGGATGTCGATCGTCACTGAAAAACCTCCGCCCGCCTGATTGCCGAATTCAATGCGCTGATCCTCGCCATAGGCTTGCGCCAACCGGTCGCGAATATTCGCAAGGCCCACCCCTGTTGAGTCATTTGGGCGCTGCACCGCCCCATTCAAGCCGCCACCGGTGTCAGATACGGTGATCTGCACGCGATCCCCGATCAGTCGCGCCGCGACGCTGATATCCGCGCCGTCTTCCTGCGGCGTTACAGCATATTTGATGGCATTTTCAACCAATGGTTGCAGGAGTAGCGATGGAAGCCGCGCCTTGGACGCTGCGGTATCGATTTCGAATTCAGTGCGCAGCCTTTCCTCGAATCGCATCTTTTCGATCTCGAGATAGAGCTTCAGCGTCTCGACTTCCTGCGCCAGCGTGACTTGCGCGGTTGGCTCATAGACCAGGGTATAACGCAGGAATGAGGACAGGCGCGACAGCATCGCATTGGCCCGCTCGGTTTGTTTGAGGAGGACGAGCGTCGAGATCGAATTGAGCGTATTGAACAGGAAATGGGGGTTGAGCTGGTAGCGCAGCATGGCAAGCTGTGCCGATGTTGCCTGGCTTTCCAATGCGGCAAGCTCGTCGGTCTGGCGTTCGACGATGATATAGAAATTGATGCCGTAATAAAGTGCGGACCAGGCGCCGAGCAGCAAAGTGTTGATCGTGACCGAGCCCAGGAAAAGCGATCCGTTGAACCCGGCCCCTTCGCGGTTCATCATGTTGAACATCCAGGCATCGATCGTTGAATATGTGGCAACCGCTGCCATCACGATGATCACGGAACCACCCCATGTTACAAGCGGCTTGCGCAGGAGCAGCGAGCGGAAGATCGCCCCCATGACCAGCGTGATCGAATAGCCAGCTGCAGCCGAAACAAGAACCGGAATAACGAAGGACAGGCTCACCCCGTTACCAACGCCAGATGCCATGCGCAGCATGAGATAGAACGTCCAACCTGCCGATTGGAGCATCCAGAACGCCCGGTTCTTGTCATCAAAAAAGGGTTGGGAACGCAGCCCGGGTATTTCCATCTTGATGTTCTAGCCCAAAGTTGCGACGGATTGAAGCTATGCTGGTCGTGGGTTATATTCGGCGCGACGTATAAGGAGAAAAGAGATGTCCGAAGGCGCAAGCGCGACATTCCATGATATGAGCGAAAGCACCCAGGAAGACTGGAACGCGATCATGACGCATAACATCCCTTTCTCGCGCAGTGGCGGAAAACGGGTGATCGAGCATCTCAAGCTGCTCGACGGCGATTTCGGCGGCTTTGCGATCGACCGGCTGCAACACAGCCTCCAGACTGCGACTCGCGCGCATCGTGACGGGCGGCCCGAAGATTATGTCGTCATGGCCCTGATCCACGACATTGGTGATACACTGGGCGCTTATAATCATCCCGATATTGCCGCAGCGATCATCAAGCCCTTCGTTTCGGAAGAGCTGCGCTGGATCACCGAACATCACGGCATTTTTCAAGGCTACAACTTCTTCCACTATATCGGGCTGAACCGGAACATGCGGGACAAGTTCGAGGGGCATGAATATTATCAGGCAACCGCCGAATTTATTGAAAAATATGATTGTCCGGCCTTTGACCCGAATTATGATACGGCGCCGCTGGAGTTTTTCGAGCCGATGCTGATGCGCCTGTTCGAAAAGCCAATGAACAGCATCTACAAGCGTGAGGCCGTCGCCGAAGCGGCCTAGCCTCTCCCGATCTTGCACAATCATCCGCAGAATGGCGCGCCCGACAGGATTCGAACCTGTGACCCCAAGCTTAGAAGGCTCGTGCTCTATCCATCTGAGCTACGGGCGCGCATTGGGCGACGCCAATAGAGCGGATTGCGCGCGAGGGAAACTGCGTTAAGTTGCGCGTCTTATGAATGACACCAAACTCTCCGCCGTGAACGCATCAACAGTGCGGCAGTTCCGGACCTTCGATGTTGTGATGGCAGCCTTTGTCGCGATCCTGCTGCTCTCCAACCTGATCGGTGCCGCAAAGCTCGCGACGCTGGGTGGTTATACCTTCGGCGCGGGCATCCTGTTTTTCCCGCTCGGCTATGTGATCGGCGACGTGCTGACCGAAGTCTATGGCTATGCCCATGCCCGGCGCTGCATCTGGGTGGGATTTTCGGCGCTGGTGTTCATGGCGTTCATGAGCTGGGTCGTGGTCAGCCTCCCCCCGGCTGAGGGTTGGGACGGGCAGGTAGCCTATGAGAGTGTGTTCGGCCAAGTGCCGCGGATCGTGATGGCCTCGATCGTGGCGTTCTGGGCAGGCGAGTTTGTGAATTCCTTCGTGTTGGCGCGGATGAAAGTGCTGACCCAGGGCAAGCATCTGTGGACGCGGACAATCGGCTCAACGATCTTCGGCCAGGCAGTGGACAGCGTGATCTTCTATCCGCTGGCCTTTGCCGGGGTCTGGAGCACGTCGCAGGTCATCACCGTGATGTTCACCAACTGGGCGCTGAAAGTGCTGTGGGAAGCGTTGCTGACGCCGGTGACTTACGCTGTCGTCGGCTGGCTCAAGCGTCATGAGGGTGTGGATGTCTATGACGAGGGCACGGATTTTTCGCCGTTCAAGACAAATGTTTAGGGGGAGTTTGGGGGTTATTGCAGGTGTCACCGGAATTCAGTGTCACCGGAATTCCGGCGACTACTTATAGGGCGCTCCCCTAACACTGTCGGGAATTTCGTGCAGAGGATCCGCTCCTAAAACGACTGCAGCATTCAAAACTTCATTGGCCATGTCGCCGTAAACCATGTCACTCAATTTGCGATATTTTTCGTAGTTCGTCGCCAAATGACTACATTTTTCGTTGATCTGCCTTTTGGTATCGTTAAATTCATCTTCACTCAGTGCGTTGCGTGTGGCGGCGCTGTAGCAATTTGCCACAATGTCGCCGAGCCTTCCATATTCAACGTACATGTCTCTTATCGATTTCGGCCATGACAAAATAGTTGAACGAAAAACAATGGTCTGATCGTTACGGACTTTGATAATAGGGTCGACAATCTCTCGAAGCTGCGCAAATTGCGCTCTACTCATCCCGATAACCGCCTTTGGCTCTTCAACGTCGACTTGAATACGATTGGTTATCTGTCGAAAATTGGTGTCAAAACTTAAATCACTTTCGACGAATTGTTTAAGCGCATCATTGCGCATATCAAAGTTGGCTTGATCGCCAGCCAATTTTTTTGTGGCAACAATTGCCTTTGAAGAAATCCCGGTTTGAATCGCTGAATAGATAACGGCGAGAGCGAGGATCACGATTTCTGCCGCATGCCATCTATTAGCCTTCAGTTCGGCATAAGCGATGCTGCTCCAATTGGGTGATGCGACCATATTGACTGACTCCCCCCCTATGTGGCTTATTAACAGGCAAATTGCGGTGCCAAAAAATTGCGATGACAGTTGCAATAACCCCCAAACTGACTGATCTCAGATCCTATGGCCCGCCTTCCTCGTGTCGTGATCCCCGGCAACCCGCATAATGTCACGCAACGGGGCAACCGAGTCTATGGTGCCAGTTTACACAAACCCGAATAGAATTTTGGTCCGATTCGGTGTCTTTAGCGACTTCGTCATCCGCCGATCCGCGCTAATAAACGTGGTCGCAAACGAAAAAGGTTGCCGGACCTTGCGATCCGGCAACCCTTGACATGGCCAGCGATCGGAGACGTTCCGATGCGCGGGAGACCATGGGCAGCCAATTATGTTAGGCGCGCATCTCCCGTACGAACATATCCGACCTCTGTGCTGAACCATGAGACATCGGATCACCTCCTTTCGCGCTTGTTGAAGGGCATTGTGATGTTGCCATCACAGGGCGAATGATGAGTCAAATCGCGCGTGCGATCAAGCCTTGATTTTATTTATTTTTGCGTCACATTGGGAGGGTTGCGGTAACGCCAGCGGCATCGGCTTTGCTAGCCCCGACAATCCTCAACGACCCTTGCGAATTCCGCAGATACGGGGATGACGAGATCCATCGCGCCGCTCATCGAAACGAGAAAGCGGCCCCGGCTAAAGGCGATTGCGTCAAGCTGGGGGTCGTTCGCCGCAGTTTCCGCCGAGACAGATACAGGCATGTTGCCGCCGTTGACGACACTGTAAGTTTTGTCCCGATCGGTCGTGCGCACGATTATCTGGCGGCTGCCATTTTCAGCGACGGTTCCCGCACGGGACAAGCTGATGCCCTTCGTTGCAAAAACGCAACGGATCATAAAGTCCGCATTCGTGCCGGGCTTTCCAAACGTCGCAAAGGAACCGCGTGCGTCCTGCTTCAGCGCCCAGGTTCCCGGCGTGATCGGCCAATCCTGCCAGTTTGCCGATAGCGGAACCGGCGGCGGAACGC
>JANLQV010000184.1:0-4426 GCA_031368025.1 Sphingomonadales bacterium
CCCACCTTTCGGACAACCCTATCCCGAGACTGGTCCGGATTCTCTCCAAGATTGATGCCATTGACCTTGATCAGGGCAATGACTGGTTTCAGGCGTCGAATATCGAAGTCACTGATCTCGACGTTGGTAACACGGCAACCAACGTCATCCCGGCCGCCGCCAAGGCGCGGTTGAGCATCCGTTTCAACGACCTTCATTCGGGTCAGGCGCTCGTAGACCGGATCAACAAAATCGTCCGCACCGAAGCGCCCGCTGGTGAAGTCATTGCCCGCATTTCGGGGGAAGCGTTCCTCACACCCCCCGGCGAATTCAGCAGCCTCGTCTCGAGCGCGGTCGAACATGTGACGGGCATCAAGCCCGAACTCTCAACCACTGGCGGCACATCCGACGCGCGCTTCTTGTCGAAAATCTGTCCGGTCGTCGAATTCGGGCTGTGCAACGCCACGATGCACAAGCTCGATGAGGCGGTTGCGCTGGCAGATATTTCTGCCCTGACGCAGATCTATGCAGAGATCATCGCGCGCGTCTGAGGATGAGATAGAGCGCCCCTGCCCCACCGTGGCGCGGATGGGCACCCCGGATCGCGGCAATGTGTCCGGCATGGGACGAGGCGGCCAGCCAGTCCTTCACCGACGCGCGGATCACGCCGCGGCTGGTTGGCGGCATGCGCGGATTGTCGCGCGCCGCCTTGCCGGTAATCAGCAGGACGACGCGCGCTTCGGCCCTGATGGCGGACCCAAGGCTGCGGTTGAGACGCACATGGGCGCTGGCCAGCGTCTCTCCGTGGAGATCAATCGTGAAATCCGGTTCGAGCGCCCCTTTGGCAATGCGCTTATCCCACCCGCCGTCGAGCGTGTTGGCCGGCTTCAGCCCGCCGCTCAAAGAAACCGCCACCGGCCGAGCGTTTTGCGCAATCTTGGGCAACGCGCGAGGTTTGGGCGCGATCGGGGCCGCGGGAGCATCGCCCTCGAACTGGCGGGGTGGATTGATCGGCTTCGCAGTCGCAGCCACACGCCCCCAGACTTTGTGTTCGTCAGGGCTTAGGCGGCGAGGCACTGGCCTGTTCCTGCGCTATCCTGTCGAGCGTGCCTTTGGGCAGCAGCACAAAGGCTGTGCCGTGTGCAGACATCCCGCCCGCCGTCGCACGCGCCGTATCCCCTGCCCCCCAGAATGTATCGAAGCGGTTGGAGCCCTTGATCGCCCCACCCGTGTCCTGCGCGACCCACAGCCCGGTTGCATCGGTGCGATCCATCGACAGCAACACCGGCGCGCCCAGCGGCACAAAGGCCGGATCGGCCGCGACTGTCGCGCGACCGGTCACCGGAAGGCCCAGCGCACCCAATGGCCCCGCAGCGGTCAGTTCCCGGAAAAAGACCCAGCTCTTGTTCTCGCGCATGATCGCCCGGCCTTCTTCGGGGTGGTCATTCAACCACGCGACCATTCCTTGCATTGAGGTCTGGCCGGGGCCGAGCAGTCCGCGTTCCCTCATCAATCTGCCAATCCCTGTATAGTCACGGCCATTCTGCCCGTCATATCCGATCCGCATGATGCTGCCATCGGGTAGCTTCAGTCGCCCGGAGCCCTGCACCTGCAGGAAGAAAAACTCTACTGGATCCGCCGCCCACGCAATTTCCAGTCCGCGTCCAGCAATGCCGCCTTCTTCAATCTCCGCGCGATCAGCATAGGGGATGAAGCTCTGGCCCTTCACGCGCCCGCGGATCTTCTTGCCCTTCAGGTCATCCGAAAACTGCCCGAGATCGACATCAATCAGGTCAGTCGGGCGCTTGTAGACGGGTACGTCGTAGCCCGGCGCCGGAACGCGCGATCCTGCAATCTCCGGCTCGAAATAGCCGGTGGCAAAGCTCTTGCCGTCGCCGACCTGCGCCATTTCGAAATTCTGCTCGAAGAAACCGACTGCGTCATTGTCGCGCCATCCTGCGGCTGCGACGCATGCCGGTTTCCAGTCATCCGCGCGTGTCAGGCCGGACTGATCGTTGCGTTTGATCAGAGAGGAGCACGAAATGCGGAACGCCTTGATCGCGCGCAGGGCGCTTTGGCGATCGAAGGGCGACGAACCGAAGTCAGCGGCAGCGATAACCCCAACAGATCGGGCGTTTGGGCCGGCCGAAGCGGCGACGACCTTGGGTGCGACCGGTGTGTTGGCCACCGGCCTCACGACGGGGGCGGGCTTGGTCGAAACCGTTTGCGGCGGACGTCCCTGCGGCACAATCCGTGCACCGCAGGCGGAGAGTGCGAATGTTACGAAAGTGACGAGGAGAAAGCGAGACACCATGCCCGCTCTCTTAGGACGCTTCGTCGGTGTCCGTCAAAAGCCAGTTGGGATCGGTAGAGCGCATGCTGCGCGCAAACGTCCACGCATCATGGGTTGGGACGGCATCGGTCAGCGACCCAGCAATCACCTTGCCGTCGGTATCGCGTGTTACCGCAGCGATGTCGGCATCAAAGCGCACAGTGATCTCTGCCATTCCACTGCTGAACTTGGCATCGGAAATGACGGCGCGTTCGATTCGCACCATCCGGTTGTCCAGCACATGTCCCTGCGATGTGCGCTCCGCCATGGCATCGGCAAAGGCTTCGCGAACATCATCTGAAACATAGGCGCGGAAATCTTCTTCCTTGCCCGCCCAGAACGCTTCGAGAATCAGTTTGTAGGCCTGCTTGGCCCCTTCAATGAATTCTGCTGCGTTGAAGCTTCGATCGGCGGCGGCAATCGCGCGCAATCCGGTATCTGCGCCGGGCGTATGTTGCTCTTCTGGCATAACTACCGGGCCGTCGCGCGCATCTTCGATAGCAGGCACCACCGTGCGATCACGCACCATATCCTCTGGCGGGCGTGACAATGGCTGTTCGTGCCCGGTCCGTTTTCCCAGCACTGCATACAGGCGCAAGCCGAGGAAAAGGGCTATCATGGCAAAGATGACGATGCCGATCATGATGTCTCCAACGCGTTTCAAAATGTTACATAGGCGTGAGGCACGCCGGTTTCAAATAGCATTGCAGTTTAATCTCTCCCATTGCCCTTGCCAGCCCCGACTGCTAGGCGCCCGCGGCACGATGGGGGCTTGGCCCGCGTCACCAGATTCACGCTTTACCCGAGGATATTCAAATGGCTGATGAAACCGGCACCGATCCGCTTCCCAATGGCGAAGATACCGCCCCCGCAGTGGGCCTGATTTCCCAATATGTGAAGGATATGTCCTTCGAGAACCCGAATGCGCCTGCGGTGTTCCAGTGGCAGGGCCAGCCGCAGATCGACGTCCAGTTCAATATCGGTGCCAACCAGGTGGGCGATGACGTGCATGAAGTCGTTTTGAAAGTCGACGTGCGGGCGACCAGCGCTGACAAAGTCGCATTCCAGGTCGAGCTTGCCTATGCCGGATTGTTCGGCATCCGCAATGTCCCTGAAGACCAGCTTCAGCCCTTTCTCTATGCCGAAGGTCCACGGCTGATATTCCCGTTTGCCCGTCGCGTTCTTGCCGATGCGGTGCGCGATGGCGGCTTTCCGCCGCTGCTGCTTGAGCCGATCGATTTCGGTGCGCTCTACATGCAGCAGGCGGCTGCGGCCGAAAGCGCGCCCGCCGCGCTCGAAGCGGAAGGCAACGCGTAAAAGCGTCCCATGAACCTGGGCAAAGCCATTGGCACAATCGGTGGGCTGACGATGATCAGCCGCGTGCTGGGTTTCGCCCGGGACATGCTGATGTCGCGGATCATGGGCGCGACGTTGGCAGCGGACGCGTTCCAGCTTGCCTTTCGCGTGCCCAATACGTTCCGCCGCCTGTTCGGCGAGGGCGCGTTTTCGGCCGGATTCGTGCCGCTCTTCAGTCAACGCCTCCACCGTGACGGCGGGATGGAGGAAGCGAAGAAATTCTCGGAAGAGGTTCTCGGCGTTTTTCTACCTGCGCTTTTCCTCTTCACGCTGGTTTTTGAACTCGCCATGCCGCTTTTTGTCTGGGCGCTGGCATCGCAATGGGCGGGAAATGCCGAAAAATTCACGCTCGCCGTCTATCTCACCCGGATCACATTTCCCTATCTGCTCCTGATCAGCCTCGTCTCGCTGTTCGCGGGCGTGCTCAATTCAATGACCCGGTTTGTGGCTGCTGCCTTTGCCCCTGCACTGCTGAACCTTGCCATGGTCTGCGCATTGTTGGTTGTGCCCGAAGGAGGCGCCAAAACCGCGCAGGCGCTGGCGATCGGGGTTCTGGTTGGCGGGTTCCTCCAGATCGGGCTGCTCTGGTTCGCCTCCCGGCGCGCGGGCGTTTCGCTCCGGCTACGGAGACCGCGCATGACGCCGGGTGTGCGCCAGTTCATCAATGTCGTAATTCCCGCGACATTGGGCGCTGGTGTTTATCAAATAAGCCAATTTATCGATACCTTCTTTGCGACAAGGCTACCCCAGGGCTCGTTG
>JANLQV010000216.1:0-2352 GCA_031368025.1 Sphingomonadales bacterium
GATGATGCCGAAATCGCGCTCAATCGTGCAGGCCATTCGGGCGACGCCAAAGCCGATGCGGCAGTCGTCTTTGCCCGCAAGGTGCTCGACGCCCGTGGCCGTGTTCGTGACGCCGATATTGCGGAAGTTCGCCTTGCGGGCTTCTCGGAAGCACAGGTCATCGAGATCGTGGCGTCGGTCGCGCTCAACGTGCTGACCAACTACATCAACAATGTCGCCGAAACCGACATCGATTTCCCCGTCGTCCTGGCAGCCCAAGCTGCCTGACGCCCCCGCCGTCGGCGGGTTCCCCCCGCTCGTCGACGGCACCCCTCTTGTTCGGAAATCCAATCATGGCCAATGGTTTCCTCAGTATCGCAACGACCCCGAGTGTGCTCGCAGCACAACTCGAAAACGGCAGTGCCGGGCTCTACGACAAGGTAGGAACGCATAGACGTTTCGATCGGTTTGGCGATGCGGAAGCCGCCTTCATTGCCGATCGTGACAGCTTCTACATGGCGAGCGTGTCGGAGAGCGACTGGCCCTATGTCCAGCATCGCGGCGGACCGCCGGGCTTTCTCAAATTGCTTGATGAGACCACGCTCGCCTTTCCGGATTTTCGCGGCAACCGTCAGTATATCAGTCTGGGAAATGTCACGGCGAATGATCGCGTTGCAATTATCCTGATGGACTATGCCCACCGCCGCCGCCTCAAGCTCTATGCCCGCATTGAAGCGCGCGATCTGACTGCTGACTCCGAACTCGCGACGCGATTGGCGCTGAACGACTATCGCGGCGTCCCGGAACGCGCGTTCCTGCTTCATCTCGAAGCGTTTGACTGGAATTGCCCGCAGCATATTACGCCGCGCTTCACCGAGGCAGAAATTGCTAAAGCATCGGCACCGCTGCAAGCCCGGCTTGCCGAACTCGAAGCCGAAAACACCGCACTGCGCGCAGCGCTTGCCCGGAAGGATTGATCGCATGACGGAAATCGAAATCGCCCGGGCGCCACTGCCACCGTTCACGCGAGAGACCGCACTGCTGAAGGTGCGGGCCGCTGAGGATGCCTGGAACAGCCGCGACCCGGACAGGGTCGCTCTCGCTTATACGATCGACAGCGAATGGCGAAACCGCGACAGTTTCATCAAGGGGCGCGAAGCGATTATCGCACTTCTGGCTGAAAAATGGGCGCGCGAGGAAGAGTATCGCCTGGTCAAAGACCTGTGGGCTTTCACCGAAAACCGGATTGCGGTCCGTTTTCAATATGAATGCCGTGTCGCCGGGCAATGGTATCGCTGTTACGGCAACGAGCAGTGGGAGTTCGCTGAAAATGGCTTGATGCGCCGCCGCGAAGCCTCGGTGAACGACAGGCCGATTGCCGAGTCCGATCGACGCTTCCGTTGGGACGGCCCCGCGCCTCGGCCTGAAGGTCATCCTGGCTTGGTCGGCGTGGGGGCATGAGCGCGTTCCGGATCATCCTTCTCTTGGCGAGCCCTCGCGCCAGCTGGACCTCCGCTCGTCGGCAGAATTGATTGGAAATAGCATCGGAGGTGCGTCTAAGCTCCCGCATTACCGATTGCTTTGACAAAAGCGGCCAACGGCTTCCACCGAGCATCGTCACGGTGAGGCACTTTCGAAGAAATGCGATTAGAGGACGCCGGGATGCTGAAAAATGCTTGGTACGTCGCGGCTTGGGACGACGAGATTGGCGAGTCCCCCATTGAGCGAACGATCATCGGCCAGTGCCTGGTGCTTTATCGCCGCACCGATGGCGCAGTCGCCGCTTTAGATGGCTTCTGTCCGCACCGACGAATGCCACTGGCAAAAGGACGTGTTGACGGAAATTTGCTCTCCTGTGGCTATCATGGCCTGACATTCGCTCCCGACGGTCAATGTGTGAATATACCATGCCAGACCGGAATACCGGATGGTGCGCACATCCGAAGTTATCCGGTCGAAGAGCGCTATGGCCTTATCTGGATATGGATGGGCGATGCCGCCGCTGCGGATCCCGCACAAATCATTCACGTTGAGAATTGGGGCGATCCCGCCTGGGGTTACAATCGCGGCCCCGCTCTGACCTATGATTGCAATTATCTCTACATCACAGATAACTTGCTCGATCCCTCGCACGTCGCATGGGTTCATCCGAGCAGCTTTGGCGACGCCTCATGCGAAACATTGTCGCCGCAAATTCGTGCTGACGCGCAGGGGATGACCGTTTCGCGGTGGATCAAGGATGCGCCTGTCGCACCGTTTTACGCAGGCCTCGTGCCATTTACCGGACATGCAGATCGGCTGCAGCATTATGAAGTTCGCTATCCCGCCAATGCGTTTATCAAAGCCGTGTTCGTACCGGCAGGCGAAGGTGGC
>JANLQV010000242.1:0-6194 GCA_031368025.1 Sphingomonadales bacterium
CGCGCCGATGCGCAGGCTGCAGAACGCCCGGGAAGTGCAATACTCTATCACGACCAGCATCTGACGATTGCGCCCGCTGATCCTGATGCGTCGCACAAGTTCGACCTCTCGGCTGGCGCCATGCCGGACGCGTTCGGGCACTATGTTGCGAAGCGACCGGAAGCGGAGGGATTTGATTTCCGCCTGATTTCGCGCCGTTCAAAGCACCGCTACAACAGCAACGGACACACCTTTCCGCACCTCATGAAGAAAATGCCGACCAATCCGGCCTTCTTCCACCCGGATGATCTTTCGGCACTGTCAATTGCGGATGGCGACGTCATCGAAATCACGTCGCGCGTGGCCTCGATCTTTGCCGTCACCAAAGCCAGCGACAAGGTTCGCCGGGGCGTTATCTCAATGTCTCACGCCTGGGGTGACGATGATGCCGGCAAGGACGACGTCCATGAAAAGGGCGGCTCCACCAACCGGTTGCTGGATGATGTCTATGGCATGGACCCCATCACAGGCATGGTTGTGCAAAGCGCCATTCCCGTGCGGGTATCGGCCGCCTGACAATACGGCCACATCGGCGCGGGACGTTCATTTCTGAAAGCCTGTGCTGCTCAGGTTGAAACTGTGCCCCCGTGAATGCAGGGGCACGGCCCCATCTCAAACGAAGCGGCGAAGCCTCACATCTTTGTGCCCGTCTGAGCCCCCGCCTTCGCATGCGCGCTATTCAGCTAACGCGGGAATGGCAAAAGGCAGAAAAAAGCCGCCCCATTTCTGGGGCGGCATAATTTCAGATCAACGGGAGTATGCTGATCAGAATTTGAAACTGGCCTCCACAAAGACCTGACGACCGCGGTTATAGTTGACGTTGAGATCGTCGCCACGTGGCACGAAATTGGCTGTGCCAGGTGTGCCATACCCCCCGACAGGAGCCAAAAACGGCCTGCTACCGCTGGTCAGGGCAACAATCTTGTTTGTCAGATTGAGGCCAACAATCGACAATTTCCATTTCTTGTCCGGACTACCGATCGAGATACTCCCGTCGAAGGTCGCAAATGAACCCTGTTTCAGATCTCCCGAAGGGGCCAGCGGTCCGTTCACAGCGTTGGACGTGTTGGCCGTAAAGTAGGCACCTGAATATTGCGCATTTCCGTTCAGCCCGAATGCGATCCCGTCGGAGATTGGCATACTCCAATCAAACGCGATATTTCCAGAGAGCTTGGGAGCCCGAGACGCCCTCCGCCCATTGAGGTCTTCCCCAGTAATTGCAGACACCAGTGGCTTGGAAAATTTGGCATCCGTGTAGGCCAACGCCCCCGAGAAGCCCAATCCTTCAACCGGAGTCCTCCATGCGAAATCAACATCCAGACCTTTGCTGGTCAATTCGCTGGCATTGAACGTGACGAACTGGATGGTGGTTGCGTTGAAGTTTTGAAGCTGCAGGTTCTTGAACACATAGTAGAATGCCGATGCGTTCAGCCTGATCGAACGATCCGCAAACTGCATCTTGGCGCCGAATTCTCCACCCTTGGCTGTCTCCGATTTATAGATCAGGCCATTGGCAACCGCAGCGCGGACTGCGGGGTTCGGATCAGAAAACCCCAACAGGTTGGACGATGGGAGCGCGCTGTTGTCGATGCCACCCGATTTGTAACCGGTCTTGTAGGCTGCATAAAGATTGACATCGTCAGAGAGTTTGTAGCGCAGCGAAACTTCCGGCGACAAATTAGTGTCCTTGAAACGGATCGGACCGGAGAAAAAGCCGCTGTCAATAAAGGCCGGCCCGGAAGACAGGAACAAGTGGACATAGGGCACCGATATGGTGTTGACCTTGCTCTCCTTGGTCCAGCGCAGACCACCCGACAATTGCAGTCTGTCGGTTATGTCAAACGTTCCGCTGCCAAAGAGTGAATAGGCATCAGTTTTAGTTTGGTGCTTCTTATACCAATCATAGCTGTTCCCAGTGATCGGATCGAGCGCGATGATTGAGATATTCACACCCTGTTGCGACGTGTTGAATTTGATATCGCGATATTCGTAAAAGGCACCGAGCATAAAATTGAACTTGCCGGAAAAATCGCTCGCAAGCCGGACTTCCTGTGAATATTGGTCAGTCTTGTTGCGCGGATCGCTAGATCCAACGCCCTGCGGCGAACCCAGAGTGTTAACCGCAGCGAGTCTTGGTGCAATCCCTGCGACTGCAGCAACAGCGACAGCTGCAGGAGCGAATGGCGTAAAGGCCTGCCCCACGCCAATCGCACTATAAGAGTCGAAATCGATCGCATCGAGCTTCAAAATTCCTGAGACCGACGAGAATTTAAGGGAATCGGTCAGATCCAGATCCCAATTCAAGCGACCGAAGAAAATGTTCGTCCGGCCAAAGGCATGCCCCGGATAACGCCCCACGCCCGCACTCCCATCCGGAAATTTGGTTGTTTGAGTCGCAGACGGATCGGAAACCGCGAAATATTTATCTTTAACATTACAGTTTGCGCCGGATGGAATGGCAATCGCTCCGCCCAACAGGACGACTTCATCGGCCCGACCATTTGCCCCGCAATATACGTCCTGAAACGCGATAGCGCCATCATTGCGGTTGGTGACATAGTTCAGTTTCAGATTGGCCTTGAACCGGTCGGAAGGCTCCCAAGCCAATGTGACGCGACCAACAAAGTCCTTGTTTCCGCGATTGGGATTGACAGTCGGGATACCTGGCTGAATCTGGTTGTATCTCGAGACATCATTATATTGCGCGGCAACCCGGACGCCCAGCGTATCGCTGAGCGGACCGGAAATATAGCCGCCAATCACATAGCCCCGTTCCTCAAACTCGTAGGATGCCTTTCCGCCAACTTCCCAATTTTTGGTCGGGTCAGCCGAATGCAGGGAGAACACACCGGCAGACGCGCTCTTGCCGAAAAAGAGCGACTGCGGCCCTTTCAGGACGTCGATTTGCCTCACATCGAAAAAGCCGGCCTGAACCAGGCGCATGGTGCTGATCACAACACCGTCATAATCAAACGCGACTGCTGAATCGAACGAGGCAGAAATGGCGGACGATCCTACGCCGCGAAGTGAAATCGATCCGCCGGAACCGGAGCCACCCACCTGAACGTTCAAAGTGGGAATGCGGCTGGCCACGTCAGCGACTTGATTCACGCCATAATTATCAAGCGTCTCGTTGGTGACCGCAGTCACCGTAACAGGAACTTCCTGAAGGGTTTCCGTCTGCTTGCGGGCATTGACGTAGATCGTGTCGCTGTCGCTTTCATCAGCAGCTGCGGCCTGAGCAAACGCCACGCCGGGCAGCAGCAGGCAACCAGCGGCTGCCCCGGCCAGCAGGTTCAGTTTGAATCCGGATATCAAAGATTTCTTCATGGTGCCCTCCCAAGCAAGAATATTACATCCCTTCCGCGCTTTTGCGCAGGAAGATTTTTCTCCTAGTGAACATAGCCTAAGCCAAACGGCATGACCCGCCACTATCAAAAAAGTTGGTCGCGCATGAAAAGTGGATGCTGCCCCGAAATATACCAAACGTCCAAAGCCGTAGGGTCTGGAAGCTAGGTGGACTCCTTCGGGCGGATGATATTGAAGACGGCGCTCATTGTCATCAGCGTCCGGCCTTCGCACCAAATCGATCCGTGGGCATACGCCAGATTCTTGCCGATCCGATCAATCGTTCCAGAAGCCTCAATCCATTCGCCCAAACGCGCGGCACTGAGAAAATTGGTCGTCATACTGACCGTGGACACAGGGCGTTTGGGTTCGTCGCTGGCATAGACTGCCAGACTCAGTGTTACATCTGCCAGAGTTGCCAGCACACCGCCATGTGCCGAGCCAACATAATTCATGTGTCGGCCCAATATGCGACAGCCAACAATGGTCGGTCCTTGCCCGTTCTTCAGATAATAGGGGCCGGAATGATCAAGGAACCCCGGGCTGAAACCGGATGGAATGAAACCGGCAGGAATCTCTATGCTGCGGCGCGCCACGAGCCTATTTACTCTTGGACGCGACGTCGCTGTCCAGCCATGTGTTCAGAGTCTGATGGAAATGGCGCAGCTTGCTTTCCTGATAGCTGGCAAAAATGATCTCGCCCTTGGGATGGTTGTGAAGGCCCTTCTGAACCATCCGGTGGTTGAGATAATCCTGGTTGAATATCTTGTTCAGATAGCTGCCAAACTCCGTGGCCTGTGTATAATCATCATGCAAGTCCAGGAATGTGCATTTCGCCGGAGGCGGGCGCTCCTGCCCGTCGGGAACAGCCACCATGAACATCACTTCGTGCAGCGACTGCTCCGGATTGTCGCCGTCAGGACGGAAACGATAAAAGATGGGATTGAAATCGGCCCAAGGACTGAGGTTGGGAAAAACACTGTAAAAAATGGCGTCGACCAAGTCGGCATCGCTGATCGTGTCGACATAATCGCCGAATTGCGGGCGCATGTCCGCGCGTCTCGCCGATGCCCGTTCATCGCGATAGGCATGCGCAGATTCACCCGAATATATTGAAGGCGTGCCCTCCTCTCCGGGAGCGATCTTGCCGCCAATCCAGTTGCACAAATGCGGATCGGCCGATTGAACTTCGCCTTCAATATGATTTGCTTCCTTATCAAAAATGCCGGTCTTTCCATCCGGAAGAGTGACTTCAACCCGGTTCTCCGCCAATCGCCGGAACAGGTGGTTACTGATCGGGTGCCTGAAGCTCGTGAACGCTTCGCCATCCGGGAAGGCTGCTGGATCGGGGTTTTTCAGATCGGTATGCCCGCTCGGCGGCCCTGACGCTGACATCGCCCGGGAAATATTTGGCCACACATCATATTTGGAGCTGGTATCTGAAAATGTGGGGAGCAGCTCTGGGTGGGTTCCCACCACGTGATAGGATTCCATGAACGCTTCCTGCGCAACTTTCCAATTGCACGGCAATCGCTTGACCATATGCGCCGCTTTGTACCGCCGCTCGAACGGTCTTGAGAAGTGCCGATCGATATCCCCCAAATAATCTTCGAGCGATTCGCAATCGGGATCGGGATTTATGAAAACGAATCCGCCCCAATGACCAACCCTGACCTCGGGTAGTGAATACTCCTCTGGTGTGACTGTCGGGAAATCCCACTGGCAAGGCACTTCCTTGAGTTTTCCGTCGAGCTGCCACGACCAGCCGTGAAACGGACAGCGGAGCACTTTCAGCCCCTTGCGATGATTGTCACACAGCGCCCGTCCTCGGTGCAAGCACGCATTGGGAAAGGCTTTTACCTCGTTCTCGGATGCCCGCACGATGATGAACGACAGCCCGGCAATGTCATAGACATGGGTATCACCAACATTGGGGATGTCATCTTCATGGCAGGCCATCTGCCAGACGCGTTTCCACAATCGCTCCACTTCGCGATCATGTTCTTCCCGGGTCCAGTAGCGGCTGACTTCGACCGTGGTCACGCCCGATTCCATCGGAGAATCTTCAAGGTACACGGCCGGTGGCGGCACGGTATCACCGCGCAAGACATCATTGTAGGAAATGGCGTTCGATCTGTTGTGCCCAGTTATCGTTTCAACCACGTGCCGACTCTCCCATTGATTTTTCGGAAGCGTAACCGTGCCCGACGCGAAATCCATTGGTCATTTTGAGGGGGGCCTTGGCTCCGCCGCTATGAATTTGTTTCAAAATCAGGCTTGATCGTCCGTGCCGTCCAAACATAAAGCAGCGCTGCAGGAACGCCAAAGCCGATGCTGACGGTCAGGACCGCATAACTCAGCGACATCGTCCCCTCGCTCTCATTCAGGCTTGTGCTGATCAGGCCAATCAGAAACCCACCCAGAGCCTGCCCGATCAAATTATTGAAAAGCATCGCAACCGCAACGGCCATGGCACGCTGATCTGGCTTCACCGCCAATTGCAGAAGTGAAAGGGTTGGCGGCTGCGCGATCAAAAACACCAAATAGCCGCAGGAGAATATTCCGAGAAACCACCAGAAGCTCGTGGCTGTAAGGCATAGATAATAGATTGGCAGGCACAAGACAGTGGCAAGGGCCGGCAACCAGGCACGCCATTTCGGGTTCAACCTCACAAGAAAGTCCGTCAGGTAACCGCCCAAAATGGGGCCTGGAATACCGCCCAGGATAAAGGCTAGCCCCAGATAAAATCCTACATCGGCGGTGGAGACTTTGAAGTTGCGCAGCATGATCGAGGCGAGCCAGGTGGC
>JANLQV010000263.1:0-8341 GCA_031368025.1 Sphingomonadales bacterium
GCCGAAGAGACCGGGCTGATCGACCGGATCGGAATGATTGTGCTCCGCCGCGCCTGTCGCGAAGGGCTGGATTGGGGCGACGTTCGCCTGGCGGTCAATGTTTCGGCAGCGCAATTGCGCAATCCGGAATTCTCGATGGAATTGAGCCGGGTTCTCGAAGAGACGGGGTTTCCGGCCGAACGGCTGGAACTTGAAATTACCGAGGCCTATCTGGTCTATGACCCCGATGCAGCATGCAAGGTGCTTAAAGAAATTCGGGCGCTTGGCGTCGGGGTTTCGCTCGATGATTACGGGACGGGCTATGCCTCAATCGGTTTCCTGAGGAAATTCTCTTTCAGCAAGGTGAAACTTGACCGGTCGCTGGTGGCGGAGGCCGGGCTGAACGAGGAAGCCCGCACAGTCGTTCAAGCGAATATTGCGGTTGCCCGGGCGCTGAATGTGGCGGTCGCGGCCGAAGGCGTCGAAACTGCGGATCAGGCAGACATGATGCGTGTCGCCGGGTGCGATCAGCTTCAGGGCTGGCTGTTTTCAAGGCCCGTGACCGCACAGGATATTGCCGTCAGGGTGGCCAAGGATTTCCCCGATCTCGGCGAATCACGCCTGAGGGCGATCTGAACCTTCAGGGTTTCGGAACGATTTTCCGGATCAGCCCTTCCTGCGCGACGCTTGCCACCAGGCGCCCGTCACGCGCATAGATTCGTCCACGATTAAATCCTCTGCCACGCCCGGCCCAGGGACTGTCTGTTACGTAGAGCATCCATTCGTCGCAGCGAAAATCGTCATGCAACCAGATCGCATGATCAAGACTGGCGCTTTGCAATTCTCCCATCATCCAGCTCAATCCGTGCGGCAGCGCGCATGTTCCAAGCAAGGTCATGTCCGAAACATAGGCAAGGATCGCGCGGTGAAGAGCGGGATCGTCGTTCAACGGCGCAACCGTGCGGAACCAGCTGTGCGTGAGCGGAGGACGTTTTTCGCTATTCATCCAGTGGCGGGTTTCAACAGGGCGAAATTCGATCGGACGCGGGCGCAACATCATGTCCCGGAACCGTTCCGGTATCTGGTCCGCCGCCGCACGACGGAGCACCGCTTCATCATCCAGTGCCTCGGGTGGCGGGACGTCTGGCATCGCGTCCTGGTGGCTGACCCCTTCCTCAGGCTTTTTGAACGAGGCCGCGAAATTGAGGATCGGCCGATCCTGCTGGAATGCGATCACACGACGGTTTGAAAAACTGCCGCCGTCGAAATCATGCTCGACAAGGTAAATGATGTCATGATTCTCGCTGCCGGCGCGCATGAAATAAGCGTGGAGCGAATGAACCACACGGTCGGGATCGACCGCGGCGGTTGCTGCCATCAGCGCCTGCGCAATCACCTCACCGCCAAAGATACGCCCCACGCCGCCGTACCGCCTGGTGCCGCGGTAACGGTCATTGCCAAGCGGCTCGACCGTCAAAAGCTGCGTCAGCCCCGAAACCAGGGCTTCAGGCGAAAGGGCCTGTTCTGTGTCTGCCATGTCTATCCTGTCTGTCCGCGTCCGCCTTATCGGGGGAAAGCCTCAACGGGCAAGGCCCCAAGAAGGTAAACCTCGCCCGCTCGATCAGACGCGAGTCATCACCCATTCGCCGTTCGCGCCCTTGCAAGCCTGGAGCGTTTCGGTTTCCTCGGCCGCGCCGGGCTGTGAAACCGTCTGCTTGACAAGACGGCATCCATTGACGCTGGTCGTGTTCATCGCCCGTTTGAGAAGCGGAGTGGAAACATAGCCCTGCCCGATGCCCTGGTCGGAGACCAGCACCCAGGGTTGGCCCTTGACTGCGGCAGGAACCCAAACCCGCTGGCCGGTGGCCAGCTGGCCAAGGATTTTGGAACCCGTTCCAGGCGCGCTCCGGATATTGGCGCTGGCTGTCGACACATAGGCGCTGGCGACTTTCGTATAGCCAGCGGCTGGTTCGACACCGGCTGCCAGCCGCAGATTGGCGAGGTCGACGCCCCGAATATCCTGCCCGACTTCGACCCGGCCCGAAGCGCCAGTCTCATCGCTTTGCCAACCCTGATCCTTGCCCGTCAGCACTGCCTGTTCGAGTGCGCGTTCGGCCTTGGCCTGATCGTTTTTCTGGAGCTTGCAGCCGACCGCAGAGCCAGCTGCGGCACCGAGGGCACCGCCAAGCAGTGTGCCCAATGTCCGGCTACCGCTCCCGGCGATGCGATTACCGAGCAGGCCGCCCAAAGCGCCGCCAGCAACCGCAGCAATCGTCTGCTTGTTGCCATCGGCCGAGCAGCCGAAGATGCCGCCAATCCCTGCGACCTTGCGCCCGCCGCCGCCGTCTGCCGCCTGCATTGTGGGGGTTGTCCCAGCGGTGTTCGGTGTGGCGTCAATCGCATTCGCCACGGTGCCAGTGAACAGCAGCGACACGACTGCGGTTGAAACAAGGATATTTTTCATCATCCGTCCCCTTCTTTGATAGAGCAGCCTTCAGGCTAGAAACCCCGCGCTGAACGCTCTCTTAATGGTAAATGGGCTTCCGTTCACGCGCCATTTGTCGCAAGACGAAAGGCCAGAGCGTATCTGTAGATGGAGTGGGCAACGATGGGCCGAAAATTCTTTGGCACGGATGGCATTCGGGGTCGCACCAATACTGGCGCGATGACCGCCGAGATGGCGATGAAAGTCGGGATGGCAGCAGGCGCGCATTTCGTCCGCGGCGATCATCGCCACCGCGTTGTCATCGGCAAGGATACACGACTTTCGGGCTATATGATCGAAAACGCGCTCGTGGCGGGCTTTACGTCGGTGGGAATGGATGTCGTGCAGGTTGGGCCGATGCCGACGCCCGCCGTTGCGATGCTGACCCGATCGATGCGGGCAGACCTTGGGGTTATGATCTCCGCCAGCCACAATCCTTTTTATGACAATGGCATCAAGCTGTTCGGCCCCGACGGCTACAAGCTGTCCGACGCGGACGAACGCGCCATCGAAGCCCTGCTGACCGATCCGCCTGCGCTCGCTGAATCCGAAAAGATCGGTCGCGCGCGCCGGGTTGAGGATGCACGCGGGCGCTATGCCCATTTCGCAAAGTCCTGCTTCCCTGAAGAATTGCGGCTCGACGGACTGAAGATCGTGATCGATTGCGCGAATGGCGCCGCCTATCAGGTCGCACCATCCGCGCTGTGGGAATTGGGCGCGGAAATTGTAGCCATCGGCGTCACGCCCAACGGCATCAATATCAACGATCATTGCGGATCGACCTCGCCTGCGCTGCTTCAGGAAACCGTTGTCGCGGCGGGCGCGGATATCGGCATCGCGCTCGATGGCGATGCAGACCGGCTGATTATCGTCGATGAAAAGGGCCGGATCGTCGATGGCGACCAGATTATGGCGCTGATCGGAGAAAGCTGGGCAGAGGCCGGAACGCTGAAGGGCGGCGGCGTCGTCGCGACAGTCATGTCGAATCTGGGGCTCGAACGCTTCCTCCAATCCGTCGGCCTCACGCTTGAACGCACGGCCGTTGGGGACCGTTATGTGCTCGAACGGATGCGCAGCGGCGGCTTCAATGTTGGTGGTGAGCAATCCGGGCACATCATCCTTTCAGACTATGCGACGACGGGTGACGGGCTGGTCGCCGCGCTTCAGGTGCTCGCCGAACTCGTCCGCCAGGGCAAACCGGCAAGCGAAGTGCTGCACCTGTTCGATACCGTGCCGCAATTGCTCAAGAACGTCCGCTTTTCGGGCGGCAAGCCGCTGGAGGCTGAAAGCGTCAAGCGCGTGATCGCCAATGCTGAAAGCGAATTGAACGGCAAGGGACGATTGGTGATCCGCCCGTCCGGCACCGAGCCTGTGATCCGCGTGATGGCCGAAGGCGATGATGCGGCACAGGTTAACCGCGTGGTCGATGAAATCTGCGATGCGGTGAAGGAAGCGGCGGCCTGATGCTCGAAATGCGCCCCGATTGCGAACGCTGCGGCGCCGATACACCGGCAGACGTGCCCGGCGCCTTCATCTGCTCGTTCGAATGCACTTTCTGTGCCGAGTGCGCCGATACACTCGACGATCGCTGCCCCAATTGCGGCGGAGAGCTGGTGGATCGGCCAACCCGCGCTCGGGCGAAGCTCGAGAAATTTCCGGCCAGCACAATCCGCAAATTCAAAGGATGACTGCGCGCATCCTGATCATCGCCGGTTCGGATTCCGGCGGCGGGGCGGGTATCCAGGCGGACATCAAGACTGTGACCATGCTCGGCGGCCATGCGATGACGGCGATCACTGCGGTCACCGCGCAGAATACGCTGGGCGTCGACGGCGTCCATTTGATCCCGACCGAAATGGTGATCGCACAGATCGATGCAGTCGTGCGCGACATCGGCGTCGATGCAGTCAAGATCGGGATGATCGGATCAGCGGAAATCGCCAATGCCGTGGCGGATTATCTGGAAGAATTTCGAGGCGTTGTGCCGATCATATTTGATCCCGTTATGGTGGCTACGAGCGGTTCAATATTGGCGGATCGCGAGACACGGGCCGCGTTCAATCGCTTAATGCACATCGCAGATGTTGTGACACCGAATATCCCCGAGCTAGAAGCCCTGACTGAAATAGAGCCCATCATATCGCTGGAGGCGATGGAACAGGCGGCTTCGTTACTTGCGCAAAGGTTCGATATCTATGTTCTGGCCAAAGGCGGGCATCTTCGGCCGCAGCCTGACGATGTCGCCCCCACCGTTCACGACCTTTTGGTTTTCCATGCGGGGGTCGTCGAGCATTTCAGTCCACGCGTGGATTCGCAGCATACGCATGGCACCGGGTGCACGTTGGCCAGTGCCGTTGCAACCGGCCTTGGGCAACGTCTCAGTATCGAGAATTCGGTTGGACGCGGTATCGACTTTGTCAGGCAGGCGATTCGGTTTGCACCGCATTTGGGTGCGGGCAACGGGCCGCTGAGTCACAGTTTTGGCAGAAAACCGTACTATCTCGTGCTTCAATATATGGACGAGGACGGGTGGGACGCCAGGGCGCTAGCCGCAAAATGGTCCGATGAACCTTGATCAAGCTACCACTGGATTAAACGACTATGATGCGTCGATCGCAGGCGTTGACGAAGCAGGCCGTGGCCCATTGGCCGGGCCGGTCGTCGCCGCTGCCGTCATCCTGTGTCCCGACGGGATTGCCGGACTGGACGACAGCAAGAAACTCTCTCCCGCCCGCCGCGCCGTTCTGGAAGCGCAGATCTTCGAACGCTGCTCTGTCGGCATCGGCCTTGCCACGGTCGAGGAGATTGACCGGATCAATATCCTTCAGGCCACGCTCCTTGCCATGATCCGCGCGGTTGAGGCCTTGGGTGTCGAGCCGAGTCATGTTCTGGTTGATGGCAATCGCTTGCCACAATGGCGCTACAAGGCCGAGGCCGTCATCGGCGGCGACGCGATCCATCCCTGCATCTCCGCTGCGAGCATCATCGCCAAGGAGCATCGTGACCGGATCATGCGCGAAGCGTCGAAATTGCATCCGCACTATGGGTGGGAGCGTAATATGGGCTATGGCACGAAAGAGCATATTGGCGCACTGGGACGGCACGGGCCGAGCTCGCTCCACCGCACCAGCTTCGCGCCGGTGGCACAGTTGAAGGACGCCAGTCGATGAACGGATTTACCGCAGACGATGTCACCAGCCAGAAGGGTCGGCGCTTCCTTGTCACGGGAAGCAATACCGGGCTTGGCTTTGAGGCCGCACGGGTGCTGGCGCAGCGCGGCGCAATCGTGACTTTGGCCTGCCGCGCACGCGACAAGGCAGAAGCGGCGATGGCGAAGATCCGTGAAGAAACGCCCAAGGCCGATCTTGGCTTTCTCGCGCTCGACCTGTCCGATCTTGGCGCCGTGAAGGCGGCCGCGGCCGAAGTGCTGGCAGGCCCGACGATCGACGTTCTCGTCAACAATGCTGGAGTGATGATTCCGCCGCGCACGCTGACCAAGGACGGGTTCGAGTTGCAATTCGGCGTCAACCACCTTGGGACGTTTGCCTTTACCGGCCTCGTCCACCCGCATGTAAAAGACCGGATCATTGTCACTGCAAGCCTTGCGCACAAAGGCGGGCGGATCGATTTCTCCGATCTTGGTGCCGAGCGCGGATATTTTCGCTGGCCGCGCTACCAGTTGAGCAAGCTGGCCAACATGCTCCATTTTGCCGAGCTTGACCGGCGGCTCAAGGCGGCCGGGCGCGAGACCATTGCTGTCGGTTGCCACCCGGGCGGGGCAGTCACCGAACTTTCGCGCCATCTGCCAGCCCCGATGCAATGGCTGATGTCGCTCTCGCGCCCCTTCTTCAACACAGCAGCGCAAGGCGCATGGCCCACCCTCCAGGCCGCCACCTGGCCCGATGCCAAAGGCGGTGACTATTTCGGGCCGCAGGGCTTGGGCGAGATGCAGGGGCGGTCTGGCCCTGCTTCCGCTACGCAAACCGCACGCGACCCAAAGCTCGCTGCCGAATTATGGGCGCGATCCATTGATCTGACCGGCGTTGATCCGGGTCTATAGAGGCATTTTCGGATTTTTTTGGCCAGTGAGTCGAATACGCAACACACCATAAGTTGAGTCCGGCTGTGAGATCACCACAGCATCTCGTGGAGGGACTCATTGTGTTCTCGAATCTTAACTTTTTTGTTAACCATTTTGCTTAACCCCCTGACTTGACGGCAGAGTCCGGATGACTCACGCTGGGCATTCGTGTGTCAAAGGGAGTGGTGAATGGGGGTTTTGGAACGCGTCCGCAAGGATGCCAAAACAGTGGAGCTGCCGCTCAACCGGATTTTGCGGGACGATTGCGTAGCGGCGATGCGCACCCTGCCAGATGCCTGCGTCGATATGGTCTTCGCCGATCCGCCCTATAACCTCCAGCTTGGTGGCGATCTGTTCCGCCCCGAAGGCAGCCGCGTCGATGCGGTCGACAATGACTGGGACAAGTTCGACAGCAACGCCGTTTATGATGCCTTTTCCCACGCCTGGATGGCCGAAGCGCGCCGGATCCTGAAACCCAATGGCACGCTTTGGGTGATCGGCAGCTACCACAATATCTTCCGTGTCGGCTCCGTTTTGCAGGATGAAGGCTTCTGGATCCTCAACGACATCATCTGGCGCAAAGCCAACCCGATGCCGAATTTCAAGGGCACCCGTTTCACTAACGCGCATGAGACATTGATCTGGGCGTCGAAAGGCGAAGGCGCGCGCTATACTTTCAACTATCGGGCGATGAAGACGCTCAATGATGAGCTCCAGATGCGTTCCGACTGGTCCTTCCCGATCTGCGGCGGGCAGGAACGGATCAAGCGCAACGGCACCAAGGCGCACCCCACGCAAAAGCCCGAAGCCCTGCTCTATCGCATCCTGCTGGCCTGCACCAAACCGGGCGATGTGGTGCTCGATCCCTTTTTCGGGACGGGAACAACAGGCGCGGTGGCCAAGCGGCTCCAGCGCCACTTCATCGGCATCGAACGCGAACAGGATTATGTCGACGTCGCCGAGGAACGGATCGCCGCCGCGCTCCCGCTCGATGAATCCGCCGTCACCACGATGCAATCGCCAACGGCCGCGCCGCGCGTAGCGTTCGGAACTCTGGTCGAAACCGGCTATCTCCAGCCGGGCACGAAAATCTGGGACGCAAAACGCCGCTGGAGCGCAACGGTCCGCGCAGACGGTTCACTGGCCATCGGCACCGAAATCGGATCGATCCACAAACTCGGCGCGACTTTGCAAAAGGCGCCAAGCTGCAATGGCTGGACTTTCTGGCACTATGAAGGCGAAGGCGGTCTGAAACCGATCGACGCGCTCCGCCAGACCTATTTACTGGCGACGCAGCCTTAGACCGGCAGCAAAAGGCTCGCGTCACCGTAGGAATAGAAGCGATAGCCGCTGGTGATCGCGTGGGCGTAGGCCGCTTGCATCCGTTCGCGGCCCATCAACGCACTAACCAGCATGAACAGCGTAGATTTGGGCAAGTGTAAGTTGGTCAACAAGCCATCGATGCCCTTGAAGCGATAGCCCGGTGTTATGAAGATGGCCGTATCTCCTTCAAACGCCCGGATCACGGCTGCTTCGTCACAGGCGCTTTCGATCAGGCGCAGCGATGTGGTGCCGACCGCGATCACGCGGCCACCTGCGGCCCGCACCGCGTTGAGGCGTCCGGCCGTTTCCGCATCGATCCGGCCCCATTCGGTGTGCATCCGGTGATCGTCGGTGTCGTCGGCCTTAACGGGAAGGAATGTTCCGGCGCCCACATGGAGCGTCAGTATTTCATGCGCGATCCCCGCCCGGTTCAGAGCCTCAATCAAATTCGGCGTGAAATGCAGCGCGGCCGT
>JANLQV010000295.1:0-4165 GCA_031368025.1 Sphingomonadales bacterium
GCACTTCGGTATTGGCATTCGGTGTGTAGCGCACATCGACCCCGCCCATATTGGTTTTGGCGATGTCGTTCTCATCATGGATCGCGGTTGCGCCAACTGTCAGCGTCTTCGGAGTATTGGTCCAACTGGCGTGACCGCCCGCGTTGAGCACGCGCTGACCGATACCGTCGACTTCATAGTCAACAATAATGAATTGTGGATCGAGCAGGCTCGAACGGCTCAGGATTGGATCGCGGAAGCGAAGCGTGCCGCCAATATAGTCAATGTCATAATCGATATGACGCACCAATGCGCGGCTTTCGACAATACGATCCGAGCGTAGCCGATCACGGATTTCGATGACAACGCGTTCCGAATTCGGCAAAATATCGCGCGCACCAAGTGCATAAGGCCCGGATAGGCCATTGCCCTGGATCTCTTCGCGGCGATGGCGATAGGGCGTGTCCGCAGCAAAGGCCGTCGCGCGCACATGTTCGTTGCCATATTCTGCCTTCACGCCATTGAAGGCGCGCTGATAGCGGGTCAGTTGCGGCTCGTTGATGCCCGTTTCATAATCACCGAACAGGGCATAGAATTGCGGGCGTTCGAGCTTGAGATAGAGCTTGCGGACGCTGGCTGCATCGTAACGGCGTTCGCTGCGATCGGCGTAGATCGTGTAATAGGCGGTCGGGTCGATTGTCCCCGCAAAACGGGCTTCGTCCTTGTTCTTGTCGCTGTCATAAGCCAGCGTCATCAGCCATTTGCCCTTGATCCGGCCCTTGGCATAGAGTGCGAGCCGGGCATCGCTGAACCAGTGCTCGCCATTGGCCCCCAGGCCTTCCGTGCGACCATTTAGTGTATTGAAACCGACCGTGCCCGCCGCAAAGCCGACAATCGTCCAAGGCCGCTTACCCGGCGTCAGCCAGGTCTGGAGGGTTTGTTTGCGGGTCACGTCGCCATCGCGGAAGGGCAGGGTGATCGAAAGCCCGCCGGAAGCCGTGGTCGGCTCAAGCTCGATATAGGCGATGCCTTCATCGCCTTCGACATGCCAGACGGGGCGGGCGCGCTCAAGGCCTGCGAGTTGGCGTGCGGCCTGCGCATCGGCCTCGATCGCCGGATAATAGGGGGCCGGAAGTTCGAAATCTCCGACAAGGCCGTTGCGGACGGGGCGACCGGCACGATCAGTCAGGCGGATCGCAATCACCGGGCGGCTCACGCCATCGGCAACCAGGACGGACTTGTCACGAACCAGCTCTGCATGGAGTGCGCTGTTTGCATAGTGGACAGTGCGCTTGAGTGTCTGGATCAAGTCACCGTCGGCGCCGCGCACTTCTGCGGTGAAGATGGTATCCCCTTCTTTCAGTTCGAGCGCGCGCCACAGGCTGACGGCAAGCGTTTCGACGCCGTTCTTGCGAGTGCCCTCAAAGGCAAGTTCATCGACCGGCTTGCCATCGGCGAACAGTTTGACGGTTTGGTCAGGCAAATGCTTGATCGCAACACGGACCGCTTTTGTGCGAGGATTGTGATCGGGCTCGGGAAACAGCCAGCCGATTTCCGGCATTTGGCCGGAAAGCCAGTCACGACTGCTCCCGGCAGCATCGGCATCGGTCGGCGGCGCCGTGCGGTGGACAGGCTCGCCTTCGAGGCGCGCAGTATTTTTGCCTGCGACGCTGCGAAAATCCGCGCGGATCAATGAACCGCCCTGGCCCTCGACAAAACGCGAAATCGCGCTCCCGGCGGTGCGCGCAATTTTGGCGCAATCTGCCGGAATCTGGCCAGAAGGCAGCGACGACGGATCCATCTGCACGACATGCAGGCCGGGCAGAACGCCTTCGAAATGATAGCGTCCCTCAAGGTCGGTGACGGCAAAGCTGCCATCTTCAAGCATCACGCGGACGCCCGGAATGCCATTGGCAGCGCCCGGATCGACCGTGCATCCGCCATCGGTGATGCGGCCGATAATTGTCATCCTGTCGGTTATGCCATCGCGGGCGATTCGCACCACAGCATCTGCATCCGCGCTTTGGGCGCCGCGATTATCATGGGCGCTAGCACGGTTCATCGACGGGCCCGGCTTTGCGTCGGGACGGACTTCGAGGATATAGGTCAGAATCCCGCTCGCCCCTCCAGCAAGCGGTGGAAGCGGGATCGACAGATTGTGGCCGTCTGAAGAAACCGTATAGGAAATAAGTAGTCCATTATAACGAACCGAATTATTCTTGAGCCGCATTTCGTTTGGCAGAACGTCGCTCACTGTAATGGCGCCGGTGATCCTGCCTGCATCACCATTTTGGACGTTGATCCGATACTGGACGGGGTCGCCCGGAACAGCGACCGGGCTTGATGCTGACTTGCGCAGGATCAGTGTTCCGCCCGGCTTGTCTGCTGGAATATCGATACGCACCGGAGACGGATCACTCAGCGTAAACACGTCGCCATATGAACCGCTCACAATTGCGAAGGGCGATCCATCAGGACGGCGCAAGCCCGCCAGATCGGCGGGCGAGGAAGCGGAAGGGGTGGTATAAGGCGCCGGTGGCTGAACGATGAGCCGGTAATTGCCCGCGCGCACAAAGGGAAAGCGGTAATCGCCCGGCGGAAAGACGTAAACATTTCCACCACTATCCGTCACGGTTGAGCCTGTGACGACAGTCGCCGGAAAACTCGAGACGCCGTCATCTCCGAAGATTTGCGCAGGGAGTCCGGTGGCGGCATTGATCAGGGTTACGCTGGTTCCTGCGATTGGTGCGCCATCGCCGCTATCGAAAACAATCCCGAATGGATCGATCAGCACTTCAATCGGCGCGCTAGCGATCAGCGACCCGTTGCTTTGGCGCAATCCCGATAGCGTGAGTGTATCGCCCGGGCGAACCGATAGCGCGCAATCGTTGCGAACCGCGTTGGGGGGAACCGCCGAAGTCCCGATGATGCCAATGAAAATGCCTGTATTTACGCCGCTTTCAGAGAGAATGAGGATTTCCGAGTCACCGGCCTGCGTTTCAAGACGAACCGTCAATGTGTCAATTGTGGTCGAACTTTGATTGTCTACGGCCGAATTGATCGAGACGATTAGCGGCTCTCCGGCGCGAATTTGGGTGGTTTGCTCTACCGAAGCAGGCGAAAGCGGCGTGCCGGCAAACACGCCGTCAAGCGTCACTGGAATAGTACCGCTACTTCCCTGACACAGTGTGGTGGGCACCGGGATGCCCTGCGCTGCCGGCGAATGATCGAGTTGATAGGTCGTCAGCGTCGGAGTCACGGGCTGTGGCTGCTCGACAACCAGATCAACCTGATTTGAATTCCGGACGATGCGGTTTATGCCCGCATCCCATTGGATCGTCGCGATGTTGGAAATGGTTTGCGCGTGCGCCGCCAATGGCGCGGACCCGATCAGGATCGTCGCAATGGCCAGAAACAGGGCCGAAATATGGTTTATGGCGCTACGCATAAAAAATGCAAAAGGCCGTCCAATGGCTAAAACGCGCCATCAGACGGCCCATTGCAATTCGCCTTAGTTGATGGTCACCTGGAAATAGAGCGTGCGGGTTGTGCCCGCAGCTATCGTTCCCAGGCTGCCATTGAGCGTACCGGCGGTCACGGATCCGCCCGCGCTACCGTCGAGATTGCACGTTCCGGTCGGTGTCGAGCCCGTGTAGGTGCCATTCTGGAAGCTGCTGGCCGCGACAAACGTCGTTTGTGCAGGCAGCGGATCGCTGATGGCGACGCTCGTGGCCGATGCGCCGCCCGCGGCATTCGCCACGACGATGCAATATTCCACGACCGCACCCGGGATGAGCTTCGGATTGGTGCCCCCGTTGATCGGATCAGACACGACCCGGCTCTGCTTGGTGACAGTCAGAGTAGGCGCTGAGACGGTGTAATCGTCATCATCGCTGGCCTTTCCGTCACGTGCAGCATCGCCCGCAACAGGCCCGGCGGTGTCCGCAAAGACCGTGTCCATTCCGGCCGTATTGGCTCCGACAGTTTCTGCGATGACAGCGCCCTGGCTTCCAGCACCGCCGCCTGCGCGTGCTTGTGCCGTGAGAGTCACGCCCGCAACATCGCCGTTAACCCGTGTGATCGGAATGGCGCCGACGAGGAAAACCGTGCGCGATGCATCTGCCGCGACTTCATCAAGGAAGGTTGCGGCAAGATCGGTGCCGGCTTCATAGGTGCCATTGCCGTT